>NZ_MAPV01000108.1 GCF_001700505.1 Streptomyces mutomycini | reverse complement strand
CGGGGCTATAGCTCAGTTGGTAGAGCGCCTGCATGGCATGCAGGAGGTCAGGAGTTCAATTCTCCTTAGCTCCACAGTGAGGAAGCGGGTCATCCGAATCGGATGGCCCGCTTCTTTGTGGTATCCGTCACCTCTGTCGTCCCAGGGCGGTGTGCGGCTCAGCCTCGTCCTCTGTCCAGCGCCCTTCGCGGGGTGCCCGGAAGAGCAGGGCGTTCGGCGGGTGCCTGTTCGATACGGAGGGCCAGGGCGGGGCATCGTCGTACGGCACGCTGGGCCCGACCCCGCAGGTGCATCGGAACCGCGGCGTCGGCGAGTGCCGGATAGCCGTCGGGGCCCAGCCTGACCAGCTCCGGAACGATGTCGGCGCACAGACCGTGCCCCTGGCAGAGCGTCCAGTCCACCGCCAGCTTCTCCCCGCTCGGGATGGATTCCTCCATAACCTCGTAGCCGGGGGAGGGCAGCGGCAGCACCCCGAGGGTCTCCCGTCCGCAGCCGCCGTCCAGCACGTGCGCGGCGAGGTCGTCCGTGAACGCCGAGAGCGTGGACGAGAGGAAGCGGGCGGATCCGTCCGGGTGTTTGCACGCTCCGCGGCCCTTCACGGCCTGGGTGACCTCGCGGAGCGCCTCCAGGGCGGCGGGGCCGCCGCCGTTCAGTACGTCGGAGAGGCCGCCCGCGGCGGCGGGCAGCCCCAGCTTGCACGGGCCGCACTGGCCCGCGGTCTCGGCGGCCAGCCAGTTCGCGATCCTCAGTGACTCACCGATCGGGCAGGTCTCCGGCCCGATCGGCAGGATGGCGCCGGCGCCGAGCGCGCCGCCCGCAGCGGCCAGTGAGGCTCTGGAGACCATGGCGTCGTGCGCGGCGACCGCGTCGATCCAGTTGCCGTGATAGCCGCCGGTGAGCACGCCCTGGGGCAGCGGTGGCGCGCCGGCCAGTTGCAGGACGTAGCGCAGGGGCACTCCGGTGGGCACCTCGATCACCATCGGGCGCGCCACGGCCCCGGCGACGGTGAGGAGGACCGTACCGGGCTCGTCGGGCAGGCCGGTGTGCCCGTAGCGGCGGGAACCCAGCCGGGCGGCGACGGCGAGCTGGGCGTAGGTCTCCGCGTTGGACAGGAGGGTCGGGGCGCCGGCGACGCCGGACTCCGCAGCGCGTTCGCGGCGGCCAGGGGGAAGTGCCGGGCCGCCGTTCACAGCCCGGATGACCGCCGATGCCTCACCGGAGACCATGCGCTCCGGGGTGCGCACCACCCGGGCACGAAGATGCTGCCCGCGCCGGTCGGACAGGCCGCGTTCCGCCAAGGCGGTCCGTACGGAGATCTCCGTCGAGTTGCGCGTGACGGCCACGACCAGCGTGCGTGCGCCGAGCGCCTCCGCGGCGAGGAGGGCGCCGTCGAGGATGAGGTGCGGGGCACGGTTGAGCAGCACCGTGTCCTTGCGGCAGGCGGGCTCCCCCTCGCTGCCGTTGATCACGACGACCGGCCGCACCCCGCGCCGTATGGAGGCCTTCGCGACCGCACGCAGCTTCTTGCCGAAGGGGAAGCCCGCGCCGCCCCGGCCATGGAGCGAGATGGACTCGGCGAGTCCGGCGAGCCGCTCGCCTGTCATCGGTTCGAGAGGGCCGTGCACCTTCAGGTGCATGGCGAGGTCGAGCCGGTCCACCAGGTCGAAGCCGGTGGTCAGCTGAGGGAGCCCGACGACGCGGACCTCCGGCACATCGGGGAGGGGGATGTTCACGGTCGGTCTCCTGCCGGTGCGTGCCAGGGCTCGCCCGCCGAAGGCGGGTACAGCGGTCCCGGCAGCTGCCCGGTCTCCTGGGCGGAGGTGGAGGCGGGCGCTGCGGCGGAGCTCCGGGGCGGGGCGTACGCGGGCCTCGGCGCCTGCGCGGGGGGCGCGGGGGACGGCGCGGGCCAACGGTCCTCCGCCCGCTCCGCCGACCGACCGGAAGCCCGCGAGACCGCCCGGTACGCCGCGGAGATGCCTGGCCGGGAGCCCGCGGACGGTGACGGCGCCTGCGCCGGAACCGGGCCCGCGGTGAGCCGCTCGGAGCTGCGAGGCGGCGGTTCGTGCGGAGGGGGGTTGCCCGACGGGGAGTCGTACCGCCTGTGCCCGTACTGCTCGCGTCCGAACTCATTCTCTTCGTACGGCGGTTGTCCGTGTGTCAGGGCCTCGTGGCCGGGCGGCCCGTACGCGTGGGCTCCGGGCGGGACCGGGGCGGCGAGGGTCCGCGGGCGGACCGGGGAGCCGCGTACGCCGCGTCCGTCGTCGCCCCACCCGGGCGCGTCGGGCGGCAGACCGCGGCCGGGGGCCGCGGGCATGTGCTCCGGGGCGGGAGGCGTGGACGCGCGTATGACCGGATCCGGCGCGGGCTGAAGGGTGCCCGGGCCGATCAGGCCGGTGACCAGATCGGTGAGCCGGCGCTTGGCGGGGCCGGGCAGCAGACGCAGCGTGAGGGCGGCGGCCACCGCCGTCAGGCAGAGCATGTACATCACGACCACCCAGGTCGCGGGCTGGCGGCCGGCGTAGAGGCCGTGCACCAGCGCGGTGCACCAGGCCGGGTAGGCCAGCGCGTGCAGCGCACGCCAGTGGCCGGCGATCCTGCCCGGGGCGGCGAACGCGCTGCGCAGGGCGCCGGTCGCCGCAGTAGTGATCATCAGCAGCGCGGCCAGTGAACCGAAGCCGATGAGACCCGCGGAACCGCTCACTCCTGTCCCGAAGGGTATGAGGGCGCCGAGCAGTCCGACGTGCCCGAGGGCGACCTTCACGGTGCCGTGCAGCAGGAGAAAGCCGAGCGACGTGACCGCGGCGGCTCGGTGGACGCCCTGGCAGGCGAGCCGCTGACGGGTCGAGAGGAAGACCCGGTCGGTTGCCAGCAGGCCCCAGGCGACCGCTGCGGTGAGGGAGACCAGCGTCAGGACGCCGGTGGTGAAGTCGAACGCGGTGCGCATGCCGTCGCTCCCCGCGACGGCGAGCAGAGGGATGAGAACCAGAGCCGCGACGGTCAGCCCACCCTGCACCGGGCGGCTCATTCCTGGGCCGGTACTGGGGGAGGGGGAGGAGCGGATCCTGCGATGAGGCTTCATGGGGGGCGACTCCGAATGGCTCGGCAAAGCGGTCCCGTTGCCGCATGCTAGGGCGCCGTATACCGGCCGGTACGAGGTTTGAACTGTTGCCCCGATAGGGGGCAGTACGCGGAGTAACCTCCGGAGTGTGTGGGTCATGTGGAAGATTCGCGCCGATGATGTGCCCGTCGAGTCCCGGAGGGGCGGGATGCGCACGGCGCCTCTGCCGGGCATACGCCGGGCCGGGCGCCGGGCCCGTGCGGTACCCTGACGCCATGCGTGCCGTACGCCTTCTGCTTAGCGAGCCGCGCTGATCATTCCCGACCGGTGAGAATGCCTGGTCGGACTCGGCGCGGCGTCCCCTCCTGTGCGAGGGGATTTTTCGTTTCCGTAGACGTGTGTCCGTAAGACGTGTGTCCGTGGACGTGGGCGCCGGCAGATGACGATCGATGGAGCTTTGAGGATCATGAGCGAGACGAACACCGCGGCCGAGGTGGCCGCGCCGCACCGCTACACGGCAGCGATGGCCGCCGACATCGAGGCACGCTGGCAGGACTTCTGGGACGCCGAGGGGACGTACGAGGCGCCCAACCCGACCGGTGACCTGGCGGACGACCCGGAGCTGGCCGCCAAGCCGAAGCGCTTCGTCATGGACATGTTCCCGTACCCCTCGGGGTCCGGTCTGCATGTCGGCCACCCGCTGGGCTACATCGCAACCGACGTCTACGCCCGCCACCAGCGGATGACCGGGCACAACGTCCTGCACACCCTGGGCTTCGACGCCTTCGGCCTGCCGGCCGAGCAGTACGCCGTGCAGACGGGTACCCACCCGCGGGCCTCCACCGAGGCCAACATGGAGAACATGAAGGTCCAGCTGCGACGGCTGGGACTGGGGCACGACAAGCGCCGCTCCTTCGCGACGATCGACTCGGACTACTACAGGTGGACCCAGTGGATCTTCCTGCAGATCTTCAACTCCTGGTACGACACGGAGGCCGACCGGGCCCGGCCGATCGCCGACCTGGTCGCCCAGTTCGAGAGCGGTGAGCGCGCGCTGCCTGACGGCCGCGAGTGGGGCGCCCTGAGCGCCGCCGACCGCGCCGACGTCCTGGGGCAGTACCGCCTGGCGTACGCCTCGGACGCGCCCGTCAACTGGTCGCCCGGGCTGGGGACCGTACTGGCCAACGAAGAGGTGACGGCCGACGGCCGCTCCGAACGCGGCAACTTCCCCGTCTTCAAGGCCAAGCTGCGCCAGTGGAACATGCGCATCACCGCCTACGCCGACCGGCTGCTGAACGACCTGGACGGGCTGGACTGGCCCGAGGCCATCAAGCTGCAGCAGCGCAACTGGATCGGCCGTTCCGAGGGTGCGCGCGTCGACTTCCCCGTCGACGGGGCCGGCGACATCACCGTCTTCACCACCCGCCAGGACACGCTGTTCGGCGCGACCTACATGGTGCTGGCACCCGAGCACGAGCTGGTCGAGCGGATCATCCCCGCAGCCTGGCCCGAGGGAACCCACCCCGTGTGGACCGGCGGCCACGCGAACCCGGCCGAAGCCGTCACCGCGTACCGCAAGCAGGCCGCGGCCAAGTCCGATGTGGAACGGCAGGCCGAGGCCAAGGACAAGACGGGTGTCTTCACCGGCGCCTACGCGACCAACCCCGTCAGCGGCGAGAAGGTTCCCGTCTTCATCGCCGACTACGTCCTGATGGGCTACGGCACCGGCGCGATCATGGCTGTACCGGCGCACGACGCGCGCGACTTCGCCTTCGCGCGCGCCTTCGAGCTGCCGATGCGCTGTGTCGTCGAGCCGTCGGACGACCGCGGCACGGACGCCTCCACCTGGGAGGACGCCTTCGGCTCGTACGAGGCGAAGCTGGTCAACTCGGCGAACGACGAGGTCTCGCTGGACGGACTGGGCGTCGTCGAGGCCAAGGCGAGGATCACCGAATGGCTGCAGGCGCACGGCGTCGGTGAGGGCACCGTCAACTTCCGGCTGCGCGACTGGCTGTTCAGCCGTCAGCGCTACTGGGGCGAGCCCTTCCCGATCGTGTACGACGAGGAGGGGATCGCCCACCCGCTGCCGGAGTCGATGCTGCCGCTGGAGCTGCCCGAGGTCGAGGACTACTCGCCGCGCACCTTCGACCCGGAGGACGCCGACACCCAGCCCGAGACCCCGCTGTCCCGGAACGCCGACTGGGTCAACGTCGTACTGGACCTGGGCGACGGCCCGAAGAAGTACCGGCGCGAGACCAACACCATGCCCAACTGGGCGGGTTCCTGCTGGTACGAGCTGCGCTATCTGGACCCGCACAACGGCCAGCGGCTGGTCGACCCGGCGATCGAGCAGTACTGGATGGGCCCGAGGGAGGGACAGCCCACCGGGGGTGTCGACCTGTACGTCGGCGGCGCGGAGCACGCCGTGCTGCACCTGCTGTACGCCCGCTTCTGGTCCAAGGTGCTGCACGACCTGGGGCACATCTCGTCTGCTGAGCCGTTCCACAAGCTGTACAACCAGGGCATGATCCAGGCCTTCGTCTACCGGGACAGCCGCGGCATCGCGGTCCCGGCCACCGAGGTCGAGGAGCGCGACGGGGCGTACTACCACGCCGGCGAGAAGGTCAGCCGCGTCCTGGGCAAGATGGGCAAGTCCCTGAAGAACGCGGTCACGCCGGACGAGATCTGCGGCGAGTACGGCGCGGACACCCTGCGGCTGTACGAGATGGCCATGGGCCCGCTGGACGTCTCGCGGCCTTGGGACACCCGGGCCGTGGTCGGGCAGTACCGGCTGCTGCAGCGGCTGTGGCGCAACATCGTCGACGAGGAGACCGGTGAGGTCACCGTCGTCGACTCGGAGCCCGGCGAGGACAGCCTGCGGGCGCTGCACAAGGCCATCGACGGTGTCGGCCAGGACATGGCGGGCATGCGCTTCAACACCGCCATCGCCAAGGTCACAGAGCTGAACAACCACCTGACGAAGGCGGGCGGTCCGCTGTCGCGCTCGGTCGCCGAGCGGCTGGTGCTGCTGATCGCACCGCTGGCGCCGCACGTGGCGGAGGAACTGTGGCGCCGGCTGGGCCACACCGAGTCCGTCGTGCACCAGGACTTCCCGGTCGCCGACCCGGCTTACGTCGTGGACGAGACGGTGACCTGCGTGGTGCAGATCAAGGGCAAGGTGAAGGCGCGCCTGGAGATCTCCCCGTCGATCTCGGACGATGAGCTGGAGGCACTGGCCCTGGCCGACGAGAACGTCGTCGCGGCGCTGGGCGGGGCCGGAATCCGCAAGGTGATCGTGCGGGCGCCGAAGCTGGTCAACATCGTCCCCGCGTAACGGCGCCGGCGCCCCGGCGTAACGGCGTTCGGCCGGTCCGAGGTCACCCCGTGACCGTGCCGGACCGGACGCGCGGGCGTGCCAGGGCTGTCCCCTACGGGCAGGTTGGGGGTTCCTGTGGAACCCTCGGCCTGCCCGTTCCGTTTACGGTAGAAGGGGCGGCCGCACGCGGGTGGCCGATCCGACGACCGAGGGGCGCTCATGGAAGCCGTGATCCTGATCCTGACGCTGCTGTTGGTGGCGTTCATGGCCCTCGGGGTGTACGCCGGTGTGAAGGCGGTGCGCGCCGCCAAGCGCGGTGTGGACCGGACGATCACGCATGCGCGGCGCTCCGTGGAGGACACCGCACTGCGGGCCAAGAGCTACGGGCAGCCGGGCGTGCCGGGGGAGCTCGCGCAGCTCAGGCTCACCTTGCGTACATCGATGCGGGCCACTCAGGACGCGCTGAACGCCGGGGCGGCGGAGGACGCCTCCCTCTCGGAGTCGCTGGGCCTCTTCCACCGTCTGAGCGCACACGGACGCGAACTCGACAACGACCTCAAACGCCTGGAACGCGAGCCGGACCGGGCCACGGTGGCGACGCTGCTGCCGGACCTGAGGGAACGCACAGAGCGCATCACACACTCGGCGGAGTCGCTGCGCTGGGCGGCGCGTGACCGGGCCATGCAGTTCGCCGACGACGATCTGGCGGCGCTCAACGCGCAGATCGACCTTGAGGCCGGTGCCCTCCGTCACTGGACGACCGAGGAGCCGGTGGCGCAGGGCGATACGGCCGGGCACAGCTGGAGCGCACCGGCGGAGGAGGGGACGCCTCCGTCGCTCACCCCGCCCGACCCGCGGCTGCACACGGGCTATCCGTGGCAGAAGTCCGCGAAACCGGAGACCACGAACTGACGGGCTTCCGGCTGCGCAGACGCACACCGTCGGCAGGCCTGACCGCGGACATGATCGGTGGCGTCCTGAACGGTCCCGAAATCCTCCGGGGTGCGCCAGAGCCGGATGCCGGTCCGACCGGAATTGACCAGTGGGCAGGTCCCGGGCTGCCGTGCCCCCACCCCGGAAGGTAACCTCCGGCTCATGTCCCGCCATGTCGCGATCGTCACCGATTCAACGGCCTACCTGCCGCCCCAGACGATGGAACGGCACGGCATCACCGCGGTGCCGCTGACCGTCGTCCTGGGTGATCAGGCCCTGGAGGAGGGCACGGAGATCTCGGCCCGCTCGCTTGCGCTGGCTCTCCAGAAGCGCCGCTCCGTGACCACGTCACGGCCCAGCCCGGAAGTCTTCGCCGCCGCATACCGCGCCGTGGCTGAGGCGGGGGCCACAGGAATCGTCTCCCTGCACCTGTCGTCCGAGTTCTCCGGCACGTACGACGCCGCCGTGATGGCCGCACGGGACGCACCCGTTCCTGTGCGTGTGGTCGACACCGGCATGGTCGCCATGGCCCTCGGATTCTGCGCCCTCGCTGCGGCCGAGGCCGCCGAAGCGGGTGACGGCCTGGACGAGGCCGTGGCGGCGGCCGAGAAGCGCGCGGCCGGCACGTCGGCCTTCTTCTACGTCGACACGCTCGACTATCTGCGCCGAGGCGGACGCATCGGCGCCGCTCAGGCACTGCTGGGGTCGGCCCTGGCCGTCAAACCGCTGCTCCAACTCGACGGCGGACGCATCGAGATGCTCGAGAAGGTGCGGACGGCGTCCAAGGCCATCGCACGGCTGGAGGAGATCGTCGCGGAGCGGGCCGGTGCAGGTGCCGTGGACATCGCCGTCCACCACCTGGCTGCTCCGGACGGGGCGGAGCGGCTGGCGGAGCGGCTGCGGGGGCGGGTTCCGGGGCTCGTGGACCTGCATGTGAGCGAGGTGGGTGCGGTGATCGGGGCGCACACCGGGCCGGGGCTGCTGGCAGCCGTGGTCGCGCCGCGCTGATTCCTGCTTCTGGCTCCAGCTTTGGCGGGCACTCGGCTCTTCATTCCGGTCTTCGCTCCGGGCTTCACTCCGGCGAGTGATGAAGTTCTCCACAACTGATGGGTTATCCACCGTAATTGGGGTGGCTCGGCGGAATTCCGCAGACATGTCTAGCTTCGTGTGGCATGACCTTCCGATCACTTCCCACCCCTTTCCGTGCCAGTGACGTGCCGCGCATGACCGGCGGCGCGGCGAACCCGGCCGCGCAAGAGTTCGCGGACCTTCCCGCGCCTGCGGCGATGGACCCGCCTACGCACCCGCCTACGCACCAGCCGACGCATCGGGCCACGCACCGCGCCGTACATCGGGTGCCCCGCGGGTCCGGTCCGGCCGGGGGCGGCCGATACAGGTCCGGTGTCCGGCCAGGCGGAGCCGCCGGCACCTCGCCGGGTACCGCGTCCGGTGCCCGGCACGGCCGCCGACGACGCAACGTGCGCGGGTCGGACGCCGAGATCTCCGCAGCTTCGCGGCTCCGTGCGGACGCGCTCATGGGTGGGGGCCGGCCGGTGGCTTCGCCTGTGACAACGGCTGGGGCTGCGGCGACAGCCGGCGGGCCGGGCCGTACCCGTGCGGCACCCTCCTGGGCGGCGGACACGCTGCCGCCCCCGACGCCCGCTGCCAGCTCTGCGGCGGCTCCGTCGGCGGGGCCGACGGGGCAGGGGGAGCCCGACGGCTCCGGCATGGGTCCGAGGTGGTGGCGGGAGCTCGGGCCCGCTCTGCGGGACCGGCTGCCTCTGTGGATGAGGTCCCGATGCGGCCTGGAGCCCCGGGCGCTCGCCGCGCTCGCCGTTGTCCTGGTCGGCGCCGCGGTGCTCGCGGGCACACACTTCTGGTCGGCCCGCCCCGAGCCCGTACGGGCTCCCGACCGTGTCACGGAGGCGGCCGCAGCGGTACAGGCGGACGGGCCGGAGTCCCCGAACGCCCAGTTGCCCGGCCTCACGCCCGGTCCGCACGCGGGTTCGAAGGCCGGTGGCGCACCCGGCGGACAGATCGTCGTCGATGTGAGCGGCAAGGTGCTCAGGCCGGGGATCCAGTATCTGCCGGCCGGTTCCCGCGTCGCGGACGCCCTGCGCGCCGCGGGAGGTGTCCGTGAAGGCACCGATGTCACCGTGCTCAACCGCGCGCGCGTTCTCACGGACGGCGAACAGGTAGCGGTGGGTATGCCTGCCGCGCCGCCTCCCGTTGGCGGAACCGGGGTGGGCGGGGCCGCGGCGGGACAGGCCGGTCCGGCGGCGCCGCTGAGTCTCGGCACGGCTACCGTCGAGCAACTGGACACCCTGCCGGGCGTCGGACCGGTGCTCGCCCAGCACATCGTCGACTACCGCACGGAGCACGGGGGTTACCGATCGGTCGACGAGCTCCGTGAGGTCAACGGCATCGGCGACCGCCGGTTCGCGGACCTCCGGCCGCTGGTCAGGCCATGAGCGCTCCTGATGTCCACACGGATTCAGGGAGGCGGCTCGGCGACGCCGACCCGCGCCAGGAGGCCCCGGCCGATCTACGACTGGTCCCTCCCGCCCTGGCGACCTGGGCAGCAGCCGCCCTTGCCCTGGGGGTGCCGGGCCGGTGGGTGGCGATCGGCGTGGTTCTCTGCACATGCGCCGGTCTGGGTCTCCTCGCCCTGCCGCGCTTCGTGGCGAGAGCACACCGGGGCGGGGACGGCACGGCCGGTCCGGGGCCGGCGAGGCCGTCCCGGCGCGCCGGCCCACGTAACACTGCCGTGGCCGGGGTGCTGCTCTGCGTGGCGGCCGGGGCGGCGGCGGCCGGACTCCATGGTGCGGATGCCCGCAGCGGTCCCGTTCCCGGACTGGCCGAGTCGTACGCACGGGTCGAAGCGGAGGTGACGGTCACCTCCGATCCCAGGCAGACGCGGCCGCGGGTACGGGGCGACCACAGCACACCCGTATCCCTGCTCCTGGACGCCGAGGTGGACCGGCTGACCGGCCCGGACGGGTCGGTCACCAAGCTCCGTACGCCGGTCCTCGTCATGGTCGCACCGGGTGACGCGTCGAAGCGGTGGCAGCGGTTGCTGCCCTCGACAGGCCTCCGGATCAGCGGGCGGCTCGCGCCACCGCGGCACGAGGGGGAGCGTGCGGCGGCCGTGCTCGCCACCGATGCGGGCGACCCACCGCCGGTCATCAGGCAGCCCAGCGCTCTCCAACGTGCCGCGGGGCGGCTGCGGGCCGGTCTGCGGGAGGCCACCGACGGACTCGACGCCGATGCTCGGGCGCTCCTGCCGGGGCTGGTCGTCGGCGACACCTCACGGGTTCCGCCCGACCTCCATGACGCCTTCAAGGCCACCGACCTCACCCACCTGCTCGCCGTGTCGGGGGCCAACCTGTCGATTCTGCTCTTCCTCCTCATCGGGCCACCCGGCACGGCGTCGCGCAGCGAACGCCGGGGCCTGGCACCCCGGCTGGGCATCTCCCTGCGCATGACAGCCCTGACCGGTGGCGGTGTCGCGCTCGCCTTCGTGATCGTCTGCCGTCCGGAGCCGAGCGTCCTGCGGGCGGCGGCCTGTGGCCTCATCACACTGCTGGCCATCGGGACGGGCCGGCGCAGATCGCTGATTCCCGCGCTGGCTGCGGCCGTTCTGATGCTGGTGCTGTACGACCCGTGGCTGGCCCGCAGTTATGGGTTCCTGCTCTCCGTGCTCGCCACCGGGGCGCTGCTCACCCTCGCGCCGAGGTGGAGCGGTGCTCTTCAGCGGCATGGGGTCCCCGCGCGGCTTGCCGAGGTCGTCGCCGCCGCGGGAGCCGCCCAGGCGGTTTGCGCGCCGGTCGTCGTCGTCCTCGCGTCGAGGGTCAGCCTGGTGGCGATTCCCTGCAATCTGCTGGCCGAGTTCGCGGTGGCGCCCGCTACGGTGCTGGGTTTCGCCGCACTGGCGGTGGCCCCCGTGTCCATGCCGGTCGCGGAGACGCTGGCCGAGGTCGCCGGCTGGCCGGTCGGGTGGATCGCGTCCGTGGCCCGCACCGGTGCCGCCCTCCCCGGGGCGGAGGCCGACTGGCCGGGCGGCTGGCGCGGTGCGGCCCTCCTCGCCGTCCTCACGGCGCTGCTGGTGCTTTCGGCCCGACGTCTGGCCCGTCACCCCTGGGTCTGTTCCGCCGCCGCGCTGCTGCTGGTGCTCGCGGTGCTGAGACCTGTGCCGCTCACCCGTCTCATGTCGGGATGGCCGCCGCCGGGCTGGGCCTTCGCTCTCTGCGACGTCGGGCAGGGAGACGCCATGGTCCTCGCCGCCGGGGACGACGCGGGAGTGGTCGTGGACACCGGTCCTGAACCCCGCCTCGTGGACGGGTGCCTGCGCGACCTCGGCATCACCCGCGTGCCCCTGCTGCTCCTGACCCACTTCCACGCCGACCATGTGCGCGGCCTGCCCGGTGTGCTGGAAGGCCGTGAGGTCGGCGGGATCCAGACGACGACTCTCGATGAACCGCCGGAGCAGGCTGCCTTCGTGAAGAGAACGGCCGAGGCGGCGCATGTCCCGATGGCCCGGGCGGTTCCGGGGGAGCGCCGCCGGGCGGGGCCGCTCGACTGGCAGGTGCTCTGGCCCGCGGCCGGCGGGCGGGGGGCGGCAACGGCTCACGTGACCGAGGAACCCAACGATTCCAGCGTCACACTGCTCGTCAGGTCCGGCGGGCTGACGCTGCTGCTCCTCGGTGATCTCGAGCCCCCGGCTCAGCAGGGGGTGTTGCGGAGCCATCCCGCGCTGCCCCGTGTGGACGTGCTCAAGGTCGCGCACCATGGCTCCGCCCACCAGGACACCGCGCTGCTGCACAGCGCACGCCCGAGGCTCGCGCTCATCAGCTGTGGCAGGGACAACCCGTACGGCCATCCGGCGGCCCGTACGGTCGAAGCACTCGAAGCGGCGGGAGCGAAGGTCCTGCGTACCGACACGCACGGCGCGATCGCGGTGACGGGTGCCGGTGCGGAACTGCGTGCGGCAGGCCGGTTATGAACGCGGGGCGGCATGTCCGGCGCGGTGTCCCGCCGCTGTGCCGGCCCGCGCTGTCAGACCAGCCAGCTGCCGTCGAGCATCAGGTCGCGCTCTGCCAGTTCGTTCACTTCGCGCCACGCCTTGACGGCGTACGGCGTGACGCGGAGATACACCCAGGCGGGACGTTCGCGCACGTCCCAGCCGAGCTTGTCGGCGAAGGCCTTGCCCGACTCTGCCGAAAGGTCGGCCCCTTCCACGATCTCGGCGGTTCCCTCGATCAGCACCACGTCACGGGTGTGTCCGAGAGTGGCTCTGACCTGCCCGGAAGGAGTCACGTTGACCGCCGTCGGATTGGTACGCCGGGTGGCCAGCAGCAGCGTGCCCCGGTCGTACACGAACGACAACGGCACCAGGCACGGCACGCCGTCGGCGGATGCCGTCGCCACCCAGACGTCCTCGTCCTTCTCCAGGCGATCGAGTGCGTCCTGCTTGCGCTGTTCCTGGCCGCGCGCCGGCTCTCGCTCCGTCATGGCCGACACGCTAGCCATCGGCAGCGGCCGGCGTATCCGTCGGCGGTCCTAGGTCCAGGAACTCATGGTGCCGGGCGACGCACCGCGACAGACTTCCGGTATGAACGAGGAACCGCGGCAACCGGCCCAGGCGCCTGCCTGGGCCGACGCCTACCTGGAACGAATCGGCGCGTCCCGCCCCGCCCGCGCCGATATCGAGGCATTGTGCGAGCTGCAGCTCCGCCACCTGCTGACAGTCCCCTTCGAGAACCTTTCGATCCATCTCGCCCAGGACATCGTCCTGGAGGAGGAGAAGCTCGTCGACAAGATCGTGAAGGACCGCCGGGGTGGCTTCTGTTACGAGCTCAACGGCGCCTTCGCCGCGCTGCTGGGCGAACTCGGCTTCCGTGTCACCCTGCTCCAGGCGCGGGTGTTCGGCGACGACGGACGCCTCGGTATCCCGTACGACCACGTCTCACTGCGAGTGGAGACCGACGACGGTACGGGCCCGTGGCTCGCCGATGTCGGGTTCGGCGACCACGCCCTGCGCCCGCTCGATCTGGACGCCCGCACCGAACAGGACGATCCCTGCGGCAGCTTCCGCTTCCGGGAGGCGCCGCACGGAGACCTCGATCTGCTGCGCGACGGTTCGCGGCAGTTCCGCCTGGATCCGAGGCCACGCGTACTGGCGGACTTCCGGGCCGGGTCCTGGTACCACCGCACCTCGCCGGATTCCCACTTCACCCGGTCACTGGTCTGCTCCCGGCGCACCGGGGACGGCCGGGTGACGCTCCGCGGCCGCACCCTGATCACGACCGTGCGGGGCGAGCGGCACGAGACGGAGTTGCGCGACGACGTCGAGGTGCTCGCCGCCTATCGCGACCACTTCGGTCTGGTCCTCACCGATCCGCCCGAGGCGCGCCCGCCGTGGACCGTGTGACACCTACGGCAAGCGGACCGACGCCCTGCCCAATTCGGGACCTTCGGTAGTACCTGCGTACAGGGGTGCACAGCTGGGTACAGCTCCGCACAACCTATTCTGAGCTGCTGCGTTTGCCTCGAACGTCGCAACGGTGATCGAATGCGTATTCGTCGGCGGGCCGCTGCTCCGACAACGACGTCAGGCTGTCAGGGTCCGAGGTGAGAACCGCCCCTGGGGAGTACGTGCACATGTTCGGCCGTTGGCTAGGCAGCAGAGCGAAGTCCGGCAGCGCACGGAACGATGCCCCCGCCGGGCTCCCGCTGCCGCACAACGCGGGGATGCTGAGCTGCCGAGTGCTGGACCCCGTCTCCGAGCCCGTGCAGCAGGCCGATTTCGTCGTCACCGACAGCACGGGCCGCAAGGTCGTCGGCGGGGAGACGGATCCTTTCGGGAACGTGGTCGCCACCGTCCCTGCGGGCGAATACCGTCTGGGCGTCACGGCCGAGGGCTTCACTCCCTTCCACGGTCCGGTCACCGTCGCTCAGGGCGGTCACGCCGGCCTCGGCGACGTCTCCCTCCAGGTGGCCCTGCCCCCGCAGCTTCCCGACCCCGGTGAGTGGGAGATCGAGCCGTCGCACACCCAGATCGGGTTCACGGCGCGTCACATCGGAATGGCCCGCATCCACGGCAGGTTCAACACCTTCGCCGGTGCCGTGCGGATCGCCGACCGCATGGAGGACTCCGCCATGCACGTCGTCATCGACGCCTCGTCGATCGACACGAACGTCCAGATGCGTGACGACCACCTGCGGTCCGGCGACTTCCTCGACGTCGAGCGCTATCCGACCCTCGAGTTCTACAGCGATCGCTTCGTCCACCGCGGCGGCACCCGCTGGGGCGTCACCGGCGCGCTCACCCTGCACGGGGTGAGCCGCACCGTCACGCTGGACACCCAGTACCTCGGTCTGGGCAACGGCCTGGAGGGCGAGACCCGGGCAGCCTGCCGGGCGACCACCGAGCTGCACCGCGAGGACTTCACGCTCACCTGGCAGACGATGCTGGCGCGCGGCATCGCAGTGGTCGGCCCGAGCATCAAGATCGAGATGGACATCCAGATCATCCCCAAGGGCTGACACCACTCGGCATACCGGCCGCGCGGCTGCCGCCCGCGCGTGCCGCCCGCGCGTGCCGCCCGCGCGCACCGGCCGTGCGCACCGGCCGTGCGCACCGGCCGTGCGCACCGGCCGTGCGCACCGCCCGTGCGCACCGGCCGTGCGTGCCGCGCACCGCGTACCGGCCGCGCGTGCCGCACCCCTACGGCACCTCCAGCCACCCCTCGTACTCCGCGGCGAACGCGTCGAGCGCCGCGGAGTCCAGCCGTGCGGCCGGGTCCTCCACCACCACCAGCCACTGTGCGTCCTCGGCGTCGTCCTCGCCGGCCAGGGCATCCCGTACGAGCTGGGGCTCCTCGGTGACCCCGAACCGGTCGGGCAGCTCACCGGCGACTTCTTCGGCCGTGTCGCGGTCGGGCAGCACCAGTACATGTCTCACGTCGCTCACCCGGTCATTCTCCGGTACGCCCCGGCGTGGGATACGCGGGGTCGGCTGCCCCGCAGCGTTGTCACAGGGTCGTGGGATGCTGGACCGCGATGGCCACCAGACGCAGTTCCACCGACGACCCGCTCGCCCCCGTCACCCTTGCCGTGGGCCAGGAGGACCTGCTCCTGGACCGGGCCGTGCGGCATGTGGTGGCTGCGGCCCGGGCCTCCGACGCCGACACCGACGTCCGCGACCTCACCCCGGACCAGCTGCAGCCCGGCACGCTCGCCGAGCTCACCAGCCCCTCGCTCTTCGCCGAGCGCAAGGTGGTGATCGTGCGCGACGCGCAGGACCTGTCCGCCGACACCGTCAAGGACGTCAAGGCGTACCTGGGTGCCCCGGCCGAGGAGATCACCCTGGTGCTCCTGCACGCGGGCGGGGCCAAGGGCAAGGGCCTGCTGGACGCGGTGCGGAAGGCGGGCGCGCGTGAGGTGGCGTGTCCCAGGACCACCAAGCCGGCCGAGCGGCTGTCCTTCGTACGGTCGGAGTTCCGGGCGCTAGGACGCTCGGCGACCCCGGAGGCGTGCCAGGCGCTGGTGGACTCCATCGGCAGTGATCTGCGGGAGCTGGCGAGCGCGGCCTCTCAGCTGGCCGCGGATGTCGAGGGCACCATCGACGAAGCGGTCGTCGGCCGCTACTACACGGGCCGGGCGGAGGCATCCTCCTTCACCGTCGCCGACCGCGCGGTCGAGGGCCGGGCAGCGGAGGCGCTGGAGGCTCTGCGGTGGTCGCTGTCCACCGGCGTCGCCCCCGTCCTGATCACCAGCGCCCTCGCCCAGGGTGTCCGGGCGATCGGCAAGCTCTCCTCGGCCCGGGGCGGCCGGCCCGCCGACCTGGCCAGGGAGCTCGGCATGCCGCCCTGGAAGATCGACCGGGTCCGCCAGCAGATGCGCGGATGGACGCCGGACGGAGTGGCCGCCGCACTGATCGCGGTCGCGGCGGCCGACGCCGGTGTGAAGGGCGGCGGGGACGATCCCGAGTACGCCCTGGAGAAGGCGGTGGTCGCCGTAGCCCGCGCGGCACGCTCCGGCGGACGCTGAGCCCCGCGGCCCGGCCCAGCCCTTCGCACCAGCGCCCCCGCACCGGGCCCCCGCACCGACAGAGGGTCCCGCACCAGCGCCCCCGGACCCCCGGAGAGGGCCGAGCACGAAGACCCCGGCCGTCGTCCTGGGGAGGACACGGCCGGGGTCTTCGGATCATGCTGTGTGCGCCGCACCCGCGTGGCGAACGCAGGTTCGGTGTGCGGCGCGAGGTGCCGGTCAGGAGCGGGAGAGAGGGCCCGCTGAGTCCGTTCCGGCGATCACATCAGTAGTTCAGCCCTGGAGGGCGGCAACCTTGAGAGCCAGCGCCGACTTCTTGTTGGCGGCGGCGTTCTTGTGGATGACACCCTTCGAGACGGCCTTGTCGAGCTGGCGGGAGGCGTCACGGACGGCCACAGTGGCCTTCTCGACGTCACCGGCAGCGGCAGCCTCACGGGCCTTGCGGATCGAGGTCTTGAGCGAGGACTTGACGGCCTTGTTGCGCAGGCGCGCCTTCTCGTTCGTCTTGTTCCGCTTGATCTGGGACTTGATGTTCGCCACGAAAGAGCCTTTTCAGGTTCGTTGGATCTTCTATGTGCGCCACGCCGCTTCTGAGGGCCACGAGGCACAGCTGCCCACGGTAGCAGTCACCCTCGGACCGGCCCAAACCGGTCCCGGTCCCGCAGGCGTGGGACGATGGAGGCTACGTATCGATCCGTCCGACCCGACATCGACCCGAGACACGGCGTCCGGCGTCTCAAGAATCAGGACCCTGCGTGCCCGCGACTCCTACCAACGTGCCCGAGCCGAGCCGTACAGACCCGGCGCTGATCCGCAACTTCTGCATCATCGCGCACATCGACCACGGCAAGTCGACCCTTGCCGACCGGATGCTCCAGCTGACGGGAGTGGTCGACCAGCGGCAGATGCGCGCCCAGTACCTCGACCGGATGGACATCGAGCGCGAGCGCGGCATCACCATCAAGTCCCAGGCGGTGCGGCTGCCGTGGGCGCCCACCGAGGGTGAGGACAAGGGGGCGACCCACGTCCTCAACATGATCGACACCCCGGGCCACGTGGACTTCACCTACGAGGTCTCCCGTTCCCTGGCCGCGTGCGAGGGCACCGTCCTCCTGGTCGACGCGGCCCAGGGCATCGAGGCGCAGACGCTGGCCAACCTCTACCTGGCGATGGAGAACGACCTCACCATCGTCCCGGTGCTCAACAAGATCGACCTGCCGGCCGCGCAGCCGGAGAAGTTCTCCGAGGAGCTGGCCAACCTCATCGGCTGCCAGCCCGAGGACGTCCTCAAGGTCTCGGCGAAGACCGGCGTCGGTGTGGACGCACTGCTCAACCGGGTCGTCCGGGACGTCCCGGCCCCGGTCGGCCGGGCGGACGCCGCCGCCCGCGCGATGATCTTCGACTCGGTCTACGACGCGTACCGCGGTGTCGTCACCTACGTCAGGGTCGTCGACGGCCAGCTCAACAAGCGCGAGCGCATCAAGATGATGTCGACGGGCGCCACCCACGAACTGCTGGAGATCGGTGTCTCCTCCCCGGAGATGACCCCGTCCGACGGCATCGGCGTGGGCGAGGTCGGCTACATCATCACCGGCGTGAAGGACGTCCGGCAGTCCAAGGTCGGTGACACCATCACCTCCCTGAACAAGGGGGCGACCGAGGCTCTGGGCGGGTACAAGGACCCCAAGCCGATGGTGTTCTCGGGGCTCTACCCGCTGGACGGCTCGGACTACCCGGACCTCCGCGAGGCCCTGGACAAGCTCCAGCTCAACGACGCCGCCCTGGTGTACGAGCCCGAGACCTCGGCCGCGCTCGGCTTCGGCTTCCGCGTCGGCTTCCTCGGCCTGCTGCACCTCGACGTGGTCCGCGAGCGCCTCGAGCGCGAATTCGGTCTGGAGCTCATCGCCACCGCCCCCAACGTGGTCTACCGCGTGGAGATGGAGGACGGTGCGGAGCACATCGTCACCAACCCGAGCGAGTTCCCCGAGGGCAAGATCGACAAGGTGCACGAGCCGGTCGTGAGGGCCACGGTCCTGGCGCCCAGCGAGTTCATCGGCGCGATCATGGAGCTGTGCCAGAACCGGCGCGGCACCCTGCTCGGCATGGACTACCTCTCCGAGGACCGGGTGGAGATCCGCTACACCCTGCCGCTCGCCGAGATCGTCTTCGACTTCTTCGACCAGCTGAAGTCGAAGACCCGCGGTTACGCCTCCCTCGACTACGAGCCCACGGGCGAGCAGTCCGCGCAGCTCGTCAAGGTCGACATCCTGCTGCACGGCGACAAGGTCGACGCCTTCTCGGCGGTCACGCACAAGGACAAGGCGTACGCGTACGGCGTCCGGCTCGTCGCCAAGCTGCAGAAGCTCATCCCCCGGCAGAACTTCGAGGTGCCGATCCAGGCGGCCATCGGTTCCCGGGTCATCGCCCGTGAGACCGTCCGCGCCATCCGCAAGGACGTCCTCGCCAAGTGCTACGGCGGTGACATCTCCCGTAAGCGGAAGCTGCTGGAGAAGCAGAAGGAAGGCAAGAAGCGGATGAAGATGGTCGGCAACGTGGAGGTGCCGCAGGACGCGTTCATCACCGTCCTGTCGACCGACGATTCCGCCGGCGAGGCCAAGGGCAAGAAGTAGCGCGTGCCCTTCCCGCCCGGGTCCACCCGGGAGTGCGTCCTCGGACGTACCCGGGAGTAGCCCAACGGGCCCCTGTGCCGCGGACGTCCGCGGCACAGGGGCCCGGTTCGTTATCAAGCGGCGGCCTGTTGCCCCTTACGCGACGGTCCCACGCGCTCTACTCTGATCACCACCCGTTAGTTACTCGCCAGTTAAACAAGGAGGCCGAGCGGGAACGAGAAGCAGGACAGCCAAGCAGCAGCATCCATAAGCCGGTCGTAGCAATGCCGCAGGCCCGGAGGACGTCGTGAGCGACACACAGACCTTGATCGATAGCCGACCGCCCTCCGTGGCGACTCTCTTCATCGACCGCGTGGCGGCCACCCCGGACGGGGAGGCGTACCGCTATCCGGTGCCGGCCGCGTCGGGCCAGGGCCCGGACGACTGGAAGTCGCTCAGCTGGGCGCAGGCCGCCGAGCGGGTCCACGCCATCTCGGCCGGTCTGATCGCACTGGGTGTCCTGCCGGAGGAGCGAGTCGCGCTCGCCTCGTCCACCCGCGTCGAGTGGATCCTCGCCGACCTCGGCGTGATGTGCGCGGGGGCGGCGACCACGACGATCTATCCCTCCACGAACACCGAGGAGTCCGCCTTCATCCTGGCCGACTCCGACAGCCGCGTCCTGATCGCCGAGGACGCCGCCCAGCTGGCGAAGGCCCGGGCGAACAGGGCCGAGCTGCCCGAGCTGGCGCATGTCGTCGTCATCGACCCGGCCGGCGTCGAGCCCGCCGAGGGTGACCCCGAGGGCTGGATCCTCACCCTGGCCGAGCTCGAGGCCCGCGGCGCCGAACACCTGGTGAAGAATCCGGACGCGGTCACCGACCGGGTCGCCGCGATCACCCCGGACCAGCTGGCTACCCTGATCTACACCTCGGGCACCACCGGCCGTCCCAAGGGTGTGCGCCTGCCGCACGACAACTGGTCGTACATGGCCAGGGCGACCGTGGCGACCGGGCTGATCACCGCGGACGACGTCCAGTACCTCTGGCTGCCGCTCGCGCACGTCTTCGGCAAGGTGCTCACGTCCGGCCAGATCGAGGTCGGTCACGTCACGGCCGTCGACGGCCGTGTCGACAAGATCATCGAGAACCTTCCGGTGGTACAGCCGACCTACATGGCGGCCGTCCCCCGCATCTTCGAGAAGGTCTACAACGGGGTCGCGGCCAAGGCACGGGCCGGCGGCGGCGCCAAGTACAAGATCTTCCAGTGGGCGGCCGGCGTCGCCCGCGAGTACGCCACGGTGTCGCAGGACAACTTCCGCCGCACGGGCAAGGCCTCAGTGCCGTTCGCGCTGGGCGCCAAGCACAAGGTCGCCGACACTCTCGTCTTCGCGAAGATCCGCGAGGCCTTCGGCGGACGGCTCCGCGCCTGCATCTCCGGCTCGGCCGCACTCGCCCCCGACATCGGCCTCTTCTTCTCCGGAGCGGGCATCCACATCCTGGAGGGCTACGGGCTCACCGAGTCCAGCGCCGCCTCCTTCGTCAACCCGGGCGAGGCATACCGCACCGGCACCGTCGGCAAGCCGCTCCCCGGCACCGAGGTCCGGATCGCCGACGACGGTGAGATCCTGCTGCGCGGCCCCGGCCTGATGGAGGGCTACCACCGGCTGCCCGAGAAGACCGCGGAGGTGCTGGAGTCCGACGGCTGGTTCCACACCGGCGACATCGGCGAGCTCTCCGAGGACGGCTATCTGCGGATCACGGACCGCAAGAAGGACCTGATCAAGACGTCCGGCGGCAAGTACATCGCCCCGGCGGAGGTCGAGGGGCAGTTCAAGGCGGTGTGCCCGTTCGTCTCCAACATTCTGGTGCACGGCGCGGACCGTAACTTCTGCACCGCCCTCATCTCGCTCGACGAGCCGACCATCCTCGGCTGGGCGGAGGAGAACGGACTGGGTGGCAAGCCCTACGCCGACGTCGTGGCGTCCCCGCAGGCCGTGGAGCTCATCGAGGGCTATGTGAAGCGGCTCAACGAGGGGCTGCAGCGCTGGCAGACCATCAAGAAGTTCCGGCTCCTGCCGCGCGACCTCGACATCGAGCACGGAGAGCTGACCCCCAGCCTCAAGCTGAAGCGGCCGGTCGTCGAGCGCGAGTACAAGGACCTCATCGACGACATGTACGCGGGCTCCCGCGAGGCGTGAGCGCCGGGGAACGGTTCCGGGCCGGGGCCGGTGGGTGCGCGAGCACCCGCCGGCCCCGGCCCGTTTCTGCCCGGCCCCGGGGAGTTCCGTCACTCGGCGCCTGTGGGAACGCCCGGTCTGCCACTCTGTCGGGATACGTCAGCGGCGTTTCGCGAGACTGTCAGGAGCCGCACCGTGGGGCCCATTCCCTTGCAGCGGGACATCGTCCAGCGTCCCGGCACCGGCGTCGCCGGTCAGGGCGACGGCCATCCGGTCGCCCGCACGAGCCTGCCCGGCATCCCGCAGGCCTCGGCCGCGGCCCGCCGGTTCGTCCGGGCGGCGCTCGCCGACTGGACCGGGCTCGGCCTGCCGGCCGCCGGTGAGTTCGGCGAACGGCTCACCGACGACGCGCTGACCGTGGCCAGCGAACTGGTCACCAACGCGGTCGTGCACGCAGGGACGACGGTCGAGCTGCTCCTCCGGCTGGAGGACTCCGCAGGACCCGGGCCCGCCGCGCTGGTGCTGGAGATCACCGACCACCATCCCGCCCGGTCGGTGCGCGACGGCCGGACCGAACGGCCCGACCCCGCCGAATACGGCCGGGGGCTGCAGCTCGTCGCCACCCTCGCCGAATCCTGGGGCATCACCTACCGTACGGGCCTCAAGACCGTCTGGGCCCGCCTCCCCGGCGACGACCGCTGCCAACCGCCCGACGCCCCGGACGGCGACGACGACGCCCGCAGGCGTGACCGTCATGCCGGAGCGGCCCTCACCCCACCGGACGGGCGCGGTGTGCGCGACGACGCGGGCTGGGCCGGGCGCGGAGGCCTCTCCTTCCTCGCGGAGGCCTCCGGCCTCCTCGCGGGCCAGCTCGACGAGGACCTGGTGGCATCGACGGCGGGCCCGCTCCTGGTCCCCAGGCTCGCCGACTGGTGCGCCATATGGCTGGAGGGCGAAGGCGCCGGCCCGGCGGCCGTCCCCCGGCTCGCCGGTGTCTGGCACCGCGACGAGGCAGGGGCGGAGCTGCTGCGCCCCGCGCTGCAGATGGAGCCGCTCCGCTTACCCGGCAGCGTCGGTACCGGACCTGTGCCGATGCCGTGGCCCCCAGGCGCCACGGCGGAGCGAGGGCATGTCACGGGCGCCGCGCTCGCGCACCGCATGACCTCGGGCGGGCGCACGCTCGGCGCCGTCCTCGTGGGCCGCGAGGGCACCGACCACATCCCCGACACGGTCGCCGCGCTCCTCGCGGACTTCGTGCGCCGCGTCGGGCTCGCCGTGGGAGCCGCCCGCGCCTACACCCGCCAGGCCACCATCAGCCGCATCCTGCAGCGCGGCCTGCTGCCCAGCAAGGTCGCCGACATACCCGGGGTCACCAGCGCGCTGGTGTACGAACCGGGGGACGACGGTGTGGTCGGCGGCGACTTCTACGACCTCTTCCCGTGCCCCGGCGGCCGCTGGTGCTTCGTGCTCGGCGACGTCCAGGGCAGCGGCCCGGAAGCAGCCGTCGTCACCGGTCTCGCCCGGCCCTGGCTGCGCCTGCTGTCCCGGGAGGGCTACCGAGTCGGCGAGGTCCTCGACCGGCTCAACCGGCTCCTCCTGGACGACGCCATGGAGGCGGCCGAGGCAGCCGCCCTGATGATCGCCGCGGCGGGTGGCCAGCAGCTCCAGGGCGGCGAGCAGATGCAGGACGGCTCCCAGTCCCGCTTCCTCTCCCTGCTGTACGGCGACCTCGTGCCCCTGCCGGGCGGCGGCGTGCGCTGCACCGTGGCCAGCGCCGGCCATCCGCTCCCGCTGCTGCTGCGCCCCGACGGTTCCGTACGCCCGGCGGCCGAGCCCCAGGTGCTGCTCGGAGTCGTCGAGGACGTGGCGTACGGGAGCCAGAGCTTCGACCTGGCGCCCGGCGACAGCCTTCTCTGCGTCACCGACGGGGTGACGGAACGGCGCTCGGGACGGCTGATGTTCGACGACGACGACGGCCTCGCGCGGGTCCTGGCAGGCTGCGCGGGGCTTTCGGCCGCCGGCACGGCGGACCGGATCAAGCAGGCCGTCCACGCCTTCGCCGAGCGCCCGCCCGACGACGACCTGGCCCTCATGGTCATCCAGGTGGACTGAGACCGGACCCGGCCCGGATGTGCGGGGGAGCTCCGCCGGCGAGTGACAATGGACGGTATGCCTTCCGTACTGCCCGATGGTGAGCCCGTGCCCGACGACGGGGCGCTGCCCCGTCATGCCCTGGAAGGCGCCTGGGGCCGGCCGCTCGGCTTCTACCTGCACGTGCCCTACTGCGCCACCCGCTGCGGCTACTGCGACTTCAACACCTACACGGCGACCGAGCTGCGCGGTTCCGGCGGTGCCCTGGCGTCCCGGGACAACTACGCGGCCCATCTCGTCGAGGAGGTCCGCCAGGCCCGCAAGGTCCTCGGCGACGACCCCCGCCCCGTCCGCACGGTCTTCGTCGGCGGAGGTACGCCGACGCTGCTGCCCGCGGCCGACCTCGTCCGGATGCTCGCGGCGATCCGTGAGGAGTTCGGGCTCGCGGAGAACGCCGAGATCACCACGGAGGCCAATCCGGAGTCCGTCGATCCGGCCTATCTCACGGCGCTGCGTGAGGGCGGCTTCAACCGCGTCTCCTTCGGTATGCAGAGCGCCCGGCAGCACGTCCTGAAGATCCTGGACCGCACCCACACGCCCGGCAGGCCCGAGGCGTGCGTCGCCGAGGCCCGTGCGGCCGGCTTCGAGCACGTCAACCTCGACCTGATCTACGGCACCCCGGGAGAGTCCGACGACGACTGGCGGGCCTCCCTCGACGCGGCGATCGGCGCCGGACCCGACCATGTGTCGGCGTACGCGCTGATCGTGGAGGAGGGGACCCAGCTCGCCCGCCGCATCCGCCGGGGCGAGGTCCCGATGACCGACGACGACGTCCACGCCGACCGTTATCTGATCGCCGACGAGGCGATGGCGGCGGCCGGCTTCTCCTGGTACGAGGTGTCGAACTGGTCCCGCACCCCCGAGGGCCGCTGCCTGCACAACGAGCTGTACTGGCGCGGTGCCGACTGGTGGGGCGCCGGACCCGGGGCGCACAGCCACGTCGGCGGGGTGCGCTGGTGGAACGTCAAGCACCCCGGGGCCTACGCGCAGGCCCTGGCCGAGGGCCGCTCGCCCGGCGCCGGCCGTGAGGTGCTCGGTGAGGAGGACCGGCGGGTCGAGCGCATCCTGCTGGAACTGAGACTCGTCGAGGGCTGCCCGCTGTCGCTGCTCGCCCCCGCGGGCCTGGCGGCGGCCGGCCGCGCGGTCGCGGACGGGCTGCTGGAGCCCGGGCCGTACGACGAGGGGCGCGCCGTCCTCACGCTGCGGGGCAGGCTGCTGGCCGACGCCGTGGTGCGGGACCTGGTGGACTGAGGGCGCCACCGGGTCCCGCAGGGCCCCCGTCAGGCGGGAAGGGTGACGAAGTCGATCAGTTCCTCGACACGGCCCAGCAGTTGCGGTTCCAGGTCCTTGTACGAGCCGACCCTGGAAAGAATGTGCTGCCAGGCCGCGCCCGTGTTCTCCGGCCAGCCGAGCGCTCGGCACACGCCCGTCTTCCAGTCCTGCCCACGCGGTACCACCGGCCACCCGGGGATACCCACGGACGACGGCTTCACGGCCTCCCAGACATCGATGTACGGATGTCCCACCACCAGCACGTGCGCGTCGGTGACCTGGGCGGCGATCCGGGACTCCTTCGAACCGGGCACCAGGTGGTCGACCAGGACACCGAGCCGGGCGTCCGGACCCGGCCCGAACTCCCGCACGATCGCGGGGAGGTCGTCGACGCCCTCCAGGTACTCCACCACCACGCCCTCGATGCGCAGGTCGTCGCCCCAGACCCGCTCGACGAGCTCGGCGTCGTGCCGCCCCTCCACATAGATGCGCCCCGCCCGCGCCACGCGTGCCCGCGCGCCGGGGACCGCCACCGAACCGGAGGCCGTACGCGAGGGGCGGACGGGACCGCCCGCCGACGGACGTACGAGGGTGACCACCCTGCCCTCCAGCAGGAAGCCGCGCTGAGCCATCGGGAACACCCGGTGCTTGCCGAAGCGGTCCTCCAACGTGACCGTCGGCCCCTCAGCCGTCTTCTCGCACCGGATCACCGCCCCGCAGAAACCGGTGACGGCCTCCTCGACGACCAGATCGGGTTCCGCGGGGACCTCGGGGGCGGGGGCGGACTTCTTCCACGGCGGAGTCAGATCCGGCTGGTAGCTGCGCATGGCACGACGATAAACGGGGCCCCTTCACGACACGCCGAAGCGGACGGCCAGGTGATCACGCTGCGCCCGTACGAACGCCGCGTCCACCACCGCCCCGTGCCCCGGCACGTACAGCGCGTCCTCGCCGCCCAGCTCCAGCAGCCGGTCCAGCGCCGCCGGCCAGTGCGAGGGAACCGAGTCCCGGCCCGCCTGCGGCTCGCCGGACTCCTCGACGAGGTCACCGCAGAGCACCACGACGGGGGAGCCCGGCACCAGCACCGCGAGGTCATGACCGCTGTGTCCGGGGCCCACATTGGCCAGCAGCACCTGGAATCCGCCGCCGAGGTCGAGCGTCCACTCGCCGCTCACCTGATGCCGAGGGGCCACCAGGGCGTCCGTCGCCGCCGTGGCGTCGGCCTCACTCATCCCGTGCCGCAGCGCGTCCGCGCGCAGCTCCTCGGCACCCCGCCCCAGCAGATCCGCCGTGCCGACCGCCCCGTAGACCTCCGCCCCGGAGAAGGCGGCGGTGCCCAGCACATGGTCGAAGTGCGGATGACTCAATGCGATATGCGTCACCCTCCGGCCCAGCATTCCCTCCGCCTGGGTCCGCAGCTCGACACCCTCACGGAGCGTCGAACCGGTGTCGTAGAGCAGCACGCCGTCCGCCCCGGCCACCAGTGCGGCGGTCGCGTCCCAGACGGGAAGGCGTCGCCGCCCCGTACCGTTGCCCAACCGCTCCCAGCCGAACTCTTCCCAAGAGACGTCCATACGACGACGCTATCGGCAACGACCTGCGCAGTCCCGCGAGGGCGTGGCCGCTCGGCCTTGCCCCGGGGCCACCCTCCCCCCGTACACTGACCGGGGGGATTGCTGGCACTCGAACGCACAGAGTGCCAGGCAGACGCCGGAGAACCACAGCTGGAGGTGTGCGCGGTGCTCAGTGAACGCAGACTCGAAGTGCTGCGCGCCATCGTTCAGGACTATGTCGGCACCGAGGAGCCCGTCGGCTCCAAGGCGCTCACGGAGCGGCACAGCCTCGGGGTCTCCCCGGCGACCGTCCGCAACGACATGGCGGTGCTGGAGGACGAGGGTTTCATCGCCCAGCCGCACACGAGTGCGGGCCGTATTCCGACGGACAAGGGCTACCGTCTCTTCGTCGACAAGCTCGCGGGCGTCAAGCCCCTGTCGTCGCCGGAGCGCCGGGCCATCCAGAACTTCCTCGACGGCGCGGTCGACCTCGACGACGTCGTGGGCCGCACGGTCCGGCTGCTCGCGCAGCTGACCAGGCAGGTCGCCGTCGTGCAGTATCCCTCTCTGACCCGGTCGACGGTCCGGCACGTGGAGTTGCTGTCACTGGCTCCGGCCCGGCTGATGCTCGTGCTGATCACGGACACGGGCCGGGTCGAACAACGTATGATCGACTGCCCTGCCCCCTTCGGTGACATGTCGCTGGCCGATCTGCGGGCCCGGCTCAACAGCCGGGTCGTGGGACGACGCTTCGCGGACGTACCGCGGCTGGTGCAGGACCTGCCGGAGTCCTTCGAGGCCGAGGACAGGGGAACCGTGTCGACGGTGCTCTCCGTCCTTCTCGATACCCTGGTCGAAGAGACGGAGGAGCGGCTGATCATCGGCGGCACCTCCAACCTCACCCGCTTCGGGCACGACTTCCCCGTGATGATCCGGCCGGTGCTGGAGGCATTGGAGGAGCAGGTCGTGCTGTTGAAGCTGCTCGGTGAGGCGACGGATTCGGGCATGACCGTACGGATCGGGCACGAGAACGCCCACGAGGGCCTCAACTCCACGTCCGTCGTCGCGGTCGGCTACGGTTCGGGCGACGAGGCAGTCGCCAAACTCGGCGTGGTCGGACCGACCCGCATGGACTACCCCGGAACGATGGGAGCGGTACGCGCAGTGGCACGTTACGTCGGACAGATCCTGGCGGAGTCGTAAGTGGCCACGGACTACTACGCCGTACTAGGCGTACGCCGCGACGCATCCCAGGACGAGATCAAGAAGGCATTCCGTCGGCTCGCCCGCGAGCTGCACCCGGATGTCAACCCGGATCCGAAGACCCAGGAGCGGTTCAAGGAGATCAACGCCGCTTACGAGGTTCTCTCGGACGCGCAGAAGAAGCAGGTCTACGACCTCGGCGGCGACCCGCTGTCCGCCTCGGGCGGCGGCGGTGGCGCCGGAGGGTTCGGAGCCGGCGGCTTCGGCAACTTCAGCGACATCATGGACGCGTTCTTCGGCACGGCGTCGCAGCGCGGACCCCGTTCGCGCACCCGGCGCGGCCAGGACGCGATGATCCGGCTGGAGATCGACCTCTCCGAGGCGGCCTTCGGCACGACCAAGGACATCCAGGTCGACACGGCGGTCGTCTGTACGACCTGCAGTGGCGAGGGCGCCGCACCCGGCACCTCCGCGCAGACCTGTGACATGTGCCGCGGCCGTGGCGAGGTCTCCCAGGTCACCAGGTCCTTCCTCGGCCAGGTCATGACCTCCCGGCCCTGCCCGCAGTGCCAGGGCTTCGGCACGGTCGTCCCGACCCCGTGCCCCGAGTGCGCCGGTGACGGCCGCATCCGCTCGCGGCGCACCCTCACCGTGAAGATCCCGGCCGGTGTGGACAACGGCACCCGGATCCAGCTCGCGGGCGAGGGCGAGGTCGGCCCCGGCGGCGGCCCCGCCGGCGACCTGTACGTCGAGATCCACGAGCTCCCCCACGCCGTGTTCCAGCGGCGCGGTGACGATCTGCACTGTACGGTCACCATCCCGATGACGGCGGCGGCCCTCGGCACCCAGGTGCCGCTGGAGACGCTGGACGGCCTGGAGGAGATCGACATCAGGCCGGGCACCCAGTCCGGCCAGTCGGTCCCGCTGCACGGGCGCGGCATCACGCATCTGCGCGGTGGCGGGCGCGGGGACCTGATCGTGCACGTCGAGGTGCTGACCCCGACGAAGATGGACCCCGAGCAGGAGCGCCTCCTGCGGGAGCTGGCCAAGCTGCGCGGCGAGGAGCGGCCCACCGGGCAGTTCCAGCCGGGTCAGCAGGGACTCTTCTCCCGGCTGAAGGACGCCTTCAACGGCCGCTGAACCCTGTCACCGCACCGCCCGCCGGTCCCGTACCGGCGGGCGGTGCCGTGTGTACGGGGCCCGTCCGCAGGGTGCAAGCGCTGATTCGGCACGATCCGCCGGACGTGGCACGATGCGGTCATGTCCTTGGCGCTGACCGCTCTCTGCCGGTACCCGATCGTGCAGGCCCCGATGGCGGGCGGCGCCTCCCGGCCGGAGCTGGCCGCCGCCGTGGCCGAGGCCGGAGGGCTCGGATTCCTCGCCGCCGGCTACAAGTCGGCGGACGGGATGTACAACGAGGTCAAGCGGCTCCGGCTGCTGACCGGTCTCCCCTTCGGCGTCAACCTCTTCATGCCGCAGCCGCCGGTCTCCGACCCCGGCGCCGTCGAGGTCTACCGCCACCGGCTCGCGGGCGAGGCAGCCTCGTACGAGACCCCTCTCGGCGACCCGGACGCCGGCGGGGACGACGGTTACGAGGACAAGGTCGCGATCCTGCTGGAGGACCCCGTGCCCGTGGTCTCCTTCACCTTCGGCTGCCCCACACGGGAGGTGCTCGACGCGTTCGCCGCCGCCGGCACGCTCACCGTCGTCACGGTCACCTCACCGCAGGAGGCGCTGAACGCCCAGCGGTCGGGTGCCGGCGCCCTCTGCGTCCAGGGCGCCGAAGCGGGCGGCCACCAGTCCACGCACCACGACGACCCGGAGGCCGGCCTCACCGGCACAGGGCTGATCGCCCTGATCTCCGAGGTCCGCGAGTCCGTGCGGCTGCCGGTCCTCGCGGCAGGCGGGCTGATGCGCGGCTCGCAGATCACAGCGGTGCTGGCCGCCGGGGCCGACGCGGCACAGCTCGGTACGGCGTTCCTGCCCTGTCCGGAGTCCGGGGCGCACCCGCTGCACAAGCAGGCCCTGACCGACCCGCTGTTCGTGACCACCGCCCTGACCCGCGCCTTCTCCGGACGCCCCGCGCGCGGGCTGGTCAACCGGTTCGTACGGGAGCACGGCCCGTACGCCCCCGCCGCCTACCCGCAGGTGCACCAGCTGACCAGCGGACTGCGCAGGGCCGCCGCCGTGGCCGGGGACGCCCAGGGCATGGCCCTGTGGGCGGGTCAGGGACACCGGATGGCACGCGAGCTGCCCGCCGGGGAACTCGTGGGCCTGCTCGCCGCCGAAATGGAAGCCGCGCGTGCGGCAGTGAGTGTGAGGAGTGCCCAGTGACGGCACCGGTCTTCGTCGTCGAACAGATGCCCAGCGGACCGGAGTTCGTCCTGGACGGACCCGAGGGACGGCACGCCGTCTCCGTGAAGCGGCTGAACCCCGGGGAGGACGTCGTCCTGACCGACGGGCGGGGCCGCTGGGCGGAGGGCGTCGTACGGGCGGCCGAGGGCAAGGACCGGCTCGTGGTCGCCGGCCTCGCAGGCGTCCACGAGGAGCCCGCGCCCGCCCCGTCCATCACCGTCGTCCAGGCCCTGCCCAAGGGCGACCGCGGTGAACTCGCCGTGGAGACGATGACCGAGACGGGCGTCGACGCGATCGTGCCCTGGCAGGCCGCGCGCTGCATCACGCAGTGGAAGGGCGACCGGGGTCTGAAGTCCCTGGCCAAGTGGCGCAGCACAGCGCGTGAGGCGGGCAAGCAGTCGCGCCGGGTGCGCTTCCCCGAGGTGGCGGAGGCCATGACGACCAAGCAGGTCGCCGCCCTGCTGGCCGGGGCGGACTTCGCGGGCGTCCTGCACGAGGACCGGGACAGCGGCAGCGAACCGCTGGCCACCGCCGGACTCCCCGCCCACGGCACCATCGTGCTGGTCGTGGGACCGGAGGGCGGGGTGTCCCCCCAGGAGCTGGCCGCCTTCGCCGAGGCGGGGGCACCGGCCTACCGGCTCGGCCCCAGTGTGCTGCGCACCTCGACCGCCGGGACGGCCGCGGCCGCACTGCTGATGGGACGTACCGGGCGCTGGAGCTGAGAGCCGCCCACCGTGCCCCGGTGCGGCCCGCTAGCATGCCGGTGTACTGATCACGAGGACCGAACGACCGAGGAGGCCGGGCCATGCCGGGAGAGCCGCAGACCGACTGCCTGTTCTGCAAGATCGTTACCGGGGACATCCCGGCGACCATCGTCCGCGAGAGCGAGACGACCGTCGCCTTCCGCGACATAAACCCCCAGGCCCCGACGCACGTCCTGGTCATCCCCAAGGCCCACTACCCGGACGCCGCCTCGCTCGCCGCCGGCGATCCGCAGGCAGCCGCCGACGTGCTGCGCGAGGCGGCGTCCGGGTAGT
>NZ_MAPV01000107.1 GCF_001700505.1 Streptomyces mutomycini | reverse complement strand
CGCCGAGGAGTTCGGCGACTGGGGCGGGGCAGGTCACCGTCTGGCTGGTGGGGAGGATGTCGCCCGTGGAGAGCGCGTTGCGCAGACGCAGGTCGACGGGGTCGATGCCGAGCTTCGCGGCCAGCTTGTCCATCTGGCCCTCGTAGGCCGCGCAGACCTGCATCGCGCCCTCGCCCCGCACATGGCCGGAGGGCGGGTTGTTCGTACGGACCGCCCAGCCCTCGATGAAGGCGTGCGGGACGACGTACGGCCCGCAGGCGAAGGCGACGGCGGCGGCCAGGGATTCGGACGAGGAGTCGGCGTACGCGCCCGCGTCGAGGAGGATCTGCGCCTCGACCTTGACCAGCCGTCCTTCGGCATCCGCGTGGTGGCGGTAGCGCAGCAGGGTCGGGTGGCGGTGGGCGTGCCCGAGGAAGGACTCCTCGCGGGTGGCGGCCAGCTTGACGGGGCAGCCGGTGCGCAGGGCGAGGAGGCCCAGCGGGATCTGGAAGCCGGGGTCCTCACGGTCTCCGGTCGCTCCGGGGACACCGGTCACGACGATCTTGACCCGCTCGGGGTCGAGGCCGAAGCAGGCGGCTGCCAGATCGCGGTCGGTGTGCGGGTCGGTGGACGCCGTGTAGAGCTCGACGCCGCCGTCCGGGCGGGGCACGGCGAGGCCGGCCTCGGCTCCGATCGGGGCGGGGTCCTGGCGGCCGATGCGGTACAGGCCCTCGACGATGACCTCGCCCACGGTGTCCGGGTCGCCGTAGCGCAGCGGGATGTGGCGGATGAGGTTGCCGTCGGGGTGCAGGGGTTCGGCGGCGAAGGCCTTCTCGGGGTCCGTGACCGGTTCGAGGACCTCGTACTCGACGGCGATCGCGGCGGCGGCCAGCCGTGCGGTGTCGGGATGGTCCGCGGCGACGGCGGCGATCGCCTCGCCGTGGTGGCGCACGAGTTCGGAGGCGAAGACGGGACGGTCGACGACCCGGCGGCCGTACGAGCCGTCCCCGGGGATGTCCTCGTGCGTGACGACCGCATGGACACCCGGCATGCCGGCGGCGGCCGCCGTGTCGATCGACAGGATGCGCGCGTGCGGGTGCGGGGAACGCAGCACCGCGGCCCACAGCAGGCCCTCGGCCCAGAGGTCCGCCGCGTACGGGAAGGTGCCCTCGGTCTTGGCACGGGCGTCGGCGGGCGGCAGCGAGGTGCCAAGGCCGAGCGCGGGCGGCTCCTGGCCCGGGTCGGGGCCCTCGGGCGGCGGTGTCGCGCGCGTGGTGCTGGTCGCGGTGGCTGCGTCGCTGGTCACGCCGCCTCCTTGTCGTTCGCTCCGCTGTGGCGGCTGGTGGTGGGGATGACCGGTGGTGCGGGGGACGACGCGGTGTTCACCGGACGTCTCCCTCGTGCTCGGGTGACTGGGCACTGCCCTCGCCGGGCGGGGCCTGGTGCGGGATGCGCGGTTCGGCGTCGTCCGGTGCGGTGGCTCCCGCCTCCGCGATCGCCTCCCGGCCCGCGACGACGTCCCGTACGGCGTCGAGCACACCCCGGTAGCCGGAACACCGGCAGAGGTTGCCGCACAGGGCCTGCCTGGTCTCCAGCTCGCTCGGGGCGTGGTTGCCCTCCAGGAGGTCGTGGACCGTCATCGCCATGCCGGGGATGCAGAAGCCGCACTGGACGGCCCCGCACTCGGCCAGGGCACGCTGGACGTCGGACGGTTCACCGTCCACGGCGAGGCCCTCGACGGTGCGGACCTCGCTGCCCGCCGTCGTCGCGGCGGGCACCAGGCAGGAGGCCACGAGGCGGCCGTCGACCTGGACGTTGCAGGCACCGCACTCGCCCTGCGAGCAGCCGTCCTTGGCGCCGGCGAGACCGAGGCGCTCCCGGAGCACGTACAGGAGCGACTCGCCGATCCAGGCGTCGCTGACCGGGCGGTCCACGCCGTTGACGTGGAGGACGTACGCGACGGACGGGTGCTCGCTGGGGCCGCCGGAGAGGGCGGGGGCAGCGGACCCCTCCATGGGCTCCGTGAACTCCGTGTGCGCTGTGGGCTCCGTGAACTCCGTGGCCTCCACGGGCCCGTGCTCGTGCTCGTATCCGGGGCCGGCTTCGGTTCCGGGTCCGGCTTCGGTTCCGGCCTCGGTTCCGGCCTCGCTTTCGGGGACCTCGGCCGCTGTCGTCAGGGCTTCGGCCTCCGGGGCCTCGGCCGGCGGTGCCTCCGGGAGCTCTTCCGGCTGGGCGACGGTGTCACCAATGGCCTCACCAATGGCCTCAGCGGCCTCCGGGGCCGCCTCAGTCTCTTCGGGTCCTTCGATGGCTTCCACGGGCTCCGGGGGCCCCGAAAAAGCTTCCTCCACGGCGGCTTCGGGCTCGGGAGCCTGCGTCTGCGCCTGCGTCGCCCACGGCGCGGGAGCCCCGCCCGGCAGCGTGGCCGGTGGCATGTCCGCGTACCACTGGGAGGCCATCGCCGACGCCGCGAACTCGCCGGACTCCTCCGGGAGGTCGCCGTCCGTCACCGGGATCGTCCACTCACCGGTGTGACCGGCGGGCTCGGGAGTCGGTTCGGGCTCGGCGGGGACGGCCTCGGTGAAGTTCCACTGGGCCGTCGTGGACGACGTCTGCGCGTACTGCGACGTGTCCGGGTACGGCTGCTGGTAGGGATCCAGGGGCTGGTTCGGGTCGGGCCAGTGCACCGCGTCCGGCGCGGCCTCGGTGCTCGTGGAGTCGTCGGCCGCCCGCTCCTGCTGGCTCTGCGTCTGCACGACCCAGCTGCCCGTCGCCGCGGGGTCGAGCCCGGCGGCCGGGGTCAGCGGCAGGATCATCGGCGGGACGTAGCCGTGGCCGGGGGCGGCCAGCGGGTCGTTCCCGAGGCCGGCGAGGTCCTCCGGGGCCAGGTGCACGAAGGCGGTCGCCTCGGCGTCGTACTCACCGCCCTGCGGGGTCGGCTCCCAGCCGGCGTACGGGTCGGACTGACCGTGCCACTGCTCGGGGTTCTCTTCATTGCTCACGACAGTGCCCTCCCCAGCGCGCGTCGGGCGAGCGCGGCGACGGTGCGCCGCAGGTGCAGGACGGCGGGCGACAGCGGGGGTGCCTCTCCCCCGTCTTCCGGTGGTTCCTGGTCCGGGATGCAGGCCGCGGCGACGTACTCGCCGAAGGCTGCCAGCGCGTCCGGGGCCAGGCCGCGTTCGCCGTCCCAGTCGATCAGGGAGGCGATCCAGCGTTCGGCCTCCAGCGGCCGCAGGGGCATCGGGGCGATCGCGCCGACCGCGCAGCGCACCCCGCGCCGGGCCGGGTCCAGGACGATGGCGACGGATGCGGTCGCGCGGCCGGGACCGGTGCGGCCGGTCGCCTTGAGGAAGACCTGGGGGGCGTGCAGCAGCGGGACGCGGACGAAGCCGATCAGCTCGGCGGGCTCGAGCATCTCGCGGCCCGCGAGCAGGTGCGACACGGGGATCTCACGGCGGGAGCCGCCGGCCCCCACGATGACCAGCTCGGCCTCCAGGGCGGCCAGGACCGGCAGGGTGTCGCCGGTCGGGGCGGCGGTGGCGATGTTGCCCCCGAGCGTCCCGGCGTTACGGATCTGGGGCGGGCCCGCGGCGCGCGCGGAGGCCGCCAGCGCGGGGATGAGCGCGGCGAAGTCGGGCCGCCCCATGCGCGCGTGCGTGAGACCGGCCCCGAGCAGGGCGTGGCCGTCCTGGTAGTGCCAGCCGCGCAGCTCGCTGATCCGGCCGAGGCCGACCAGCCCTGCCGGGCGCAGCAATCCCTTGTTGACGGCCGACATGAGGTCCGTGCCGCCCGCCACGGGGACGGCGGCAGGCATGGCGCCGAGAGCCGCCACGGCCTCGTCGAGCGAGGCCGGGAGCGTCACCGACTGCATCGCCTGCGGTGCGTGCGTGGTCAACCCAGCTGCCCCTTCCCGGTGTCCCGGCAGTCCCGCCTGTCCGCCGTACGGTACGTGCTCACGGCCGGGACGTGGCAACTCTGGCACATCTTCCGGGCTGTCCGACGCGAGGGTCCACGAAGGGCGTTTCCTTCCCCGGGCAGGGGATATACCGCTCTTTGGCGGCTTTTCTGCCCTGCACGCGAATTGCCACTCTTCAGGGAATTCGCACGACTTGCCCCGTTTCCCCTGGCCGGGTGTGGGGCGGCGGTCACACGGTCGGGGGCGGTCCCTCGATCGGGCGACCCAGGACGCCGGGCCGGCGCTGCCACGGCTGCGGTCCCGCGGGCGGCCGGTAGCCGACACCCAGGGCGTCGAGGCGGGCGTAGTGGGTGTTCATCCTGCGCTCGAACCCGGCGAAGTCCCGCTCACCGGGGGCCGGCAGTGGTGACCACGCGACCTCGGCGAAGGCGGCGAGCCTCGGGAACACCTGGTAGTCGACGCGGTCCCGGTTCTGCATGACCTCCGTCCAGACGTTGGCCTGGATGCCCATGATGTGGCGGGCCGCCTCCTCGGAGAGGCCGGGGGGCACGGGCTCGAAGCGGTAGACGTCCTCCAGGGTCCGGACGTACCCGATGGGCATGGGCTCCTCGGGGCCGCCGTCCTGACGGTGGTCCAGATAGACCTGCTGCTCCGGGCACATCACCACGTCGTGCCCCGCCTCCGCCGCGGCGATCCCGCCCGCGTACCCCCGCCACGAGGACACGGCGGCGCCTTCGGCGAGTCCGCCCTCCAGGATCTCGTCCCAGCCGATGAGGCGGCGACCGTGGTCGGCGAGCCAGCGGTCGAAGTGGCGGATGAACCAGGACTGGAGTTCGTCCTCGTCCGTCAGGCCGAGTTCGCTCATGCGCGCCTGTGCCGTCGGCGACTGCCTCCACTGGTCCTTGAGGCATTCGTCGCCGCCGACGTGGATGAACGGCGACGTCTCCGCCGGGAACAGCTCGAGCAGTTCCTCGAAGACGCCCTCGAAGAAGCGCAGGGTGTTGTCAGTGGGTGCGAGTACGTTCGGGTTGATGCCCCAGGTGTCCCACACGGAAAGCGCGGAGGTGTCGATGACATCGGTGTTGCCCAGTTCCGGATACGCGCTGATGGCTGCCTGCGAGTGGCCCGGGATGTCGATCTCGGGGACGACGCGGATATGCCGTTCGGCGGCGTACGCGACGATTTCGCGGATGTCGTCCTGCGTGTAGAAGCCGCCGTGCGGAGTCCCGTCCCAGAGTTCGGATGCCCGGTGGCCGTACTTGGTGCGTGCGCGCCAGGCGCCAACCTCCGTGAGCCGGGGGTGGCGCTTGATCTCCACGCGCCACCCCTGGTCGTCGGTGAGGTGGAAGTGGAAGACGTTCAGTTTGTGTGCGGCGAGCAGGTCGAGCATGCGCAGCACGCCGTCCTTGGGCGTGAAGTGCCGTGCCACGTCGAGCATCAGGCCGCGCCAGCCGAAGCGCGGACCGTCCTCGATCTCCGCGAGGGGAACGCGCCTTTCGGCACCGGGGCTCACCGGTGCGCGGCGGAACGCCTCGGGGCCCAGGAGCTGCCGGAGGGTCTGCGCCCCCCAGAACACCCCTGCCGCGCTTCCACCGGTGATCCGTACGCCCCTGACGGGCTCCACCTCCAGCCGGTAGCCCTCGGGCTCCAGCGAGGCGTCGACGCGCAGCTCGACGGTGTTCGCGCTGCCCGCCGCGTCCGTGGGGGCCGGGGCGAGCGGCAGACCGAAGGCGGCCCCGAGCGTGGTGCGCAGCCAGCGTTCGGTGCCCCCGGTCCCGGGTCCCGCGGTGAGGGTGGTGGCACCGTCGAGGAGGAATCCGCGGCCGTCGTCTCCGCCGGCGCGTACCGGCGCCGGAATCAGGTTGTCCATGTCAGTCCTTCACGGCTCCGCCGAGTCCGGAGACCAGCCGCCGTTGTACGAGGACGAAGAAGACCAGCACGGGAATGGTCATCACCGTCGAGGCGGCCATGATCCCTCCCCAGTCGTTCTCGTCGGGCTTGAAGAAGACCAGCAGCGCCATGGGGAGCGTCGACTGGGAGGTGTCGCTGATGATGAACGATTTCGCGAACAGGAAGTCGTTCCAGGTCGAAATGAAGGAGAAGACGCTGGTCGCCACGAGCCCGGGGAAGACGAGCGGGAAGAGGATCTGCCACAGGAAGCGGGTACGGCTCGCCCCGTCGATGTAGGCGGCCTCCTCCAGGGCGTCCGGGACGGCCTTGACGAATCCGCGCAGCATCCAGATCGCGAACGGCAGCGAGAAGGCGAGGTGCGGCAGGATCAGTGATCCCAGCGTGTTGAGCTGGCCGAAGTCCCGCATCAGGAAGAACAGCGGGATGGTCAGCGCCTCGACCGGCACCATCTGCGCCACGAGGAACATGATCAGCAGGGTCGTGCGGAACTTGAAGCGGAACCGGGTCACGGCCGTCGCCGCGAGGAAGGCGATCAGCGCGGAGGCTATGACGACCGTACCGGCGACGATCAGGCTGTTGAGGAAGTAGCGGCCGAATTCCTGCTGTTCGAAGACGCGGCGGAACGAGTCGAGGGACGGGGCCAGGGTCCAGGGCCGGGCCTCGGTCGACTGGATCTCGCCCGCCGGCTTGAAGGCGGAGAGCACCATCCAGTAGAGCGGGAAGGCGACCGCGGCGGCGATGACGAGGGCGGCGGCCTCCGCCGCCAGCCTCCCCGGCCTGCGGACGCGCAGAAGCGCACGTGCGGTCACAGTTCCTCCCCCTGGCGGCGCACCAGGCGCAGATAGACCAGCGTCACGGCCAGCAGGATCACCAGCATCACGACGCCGATCGCCGATCCGAGGCTGTACTGCGAGGACGCGAACGCCTTCTGGTAGGCGTACACGTTGAGCACCAGGTTCTGGCCGGCGATGCCACCGCCGTTGGTCATGACGTAGATCTGGGTGAAGACCTTGAAGTCCCAGATGACCGACTGGATGGTGACGACGATCAGGATCGGCCGCAGCATCGGCGCCATGACCGACCGCCAGATCCGCCACTGCGAGGCACCGTCCAGCGAGGCCGCCTCCAGCACCTCGGAAGGGATCGCGCGGATGCCCGCGTACACGGTCACCATCACGAACGGGAACGAGCACCAGAGCACTTCGAGGAGCACCAGGGCGAAGGCGCTGTAGCGGCCGTACGTCCAGGAGAAGTCGCCGAGTCCCAGCACCTTGTTGACCGGGCCGAAGTCCGGGTCGAAGAGGAACACCCAGACGGTCGAGCCGGTGATCGCCGGGGTTGCCCAGGCGCCCAGCGCGGCCATCATGAGCGCGAGCCGGGGCAGTGCCCGGATGCGGGTCAGCAGGACGGCCAGGGCGCATCCGACGATCAGGGTGGCGAGCACGCAGGCCGTGGCGAAGACCACGGTCGCCAGGAGCACCTGCCAGAACTGGCTGTCGCCGAAGAGCGTGGCGTAGTTGCCGAAGCCCTGGAAGGTGGTCGGTTCGCCGCCGCTGACCTGGGCCTGGGTGTACTCCAGGAAGGAGATCAGGCCCAGTTGGTAGATCGGGTAGACGAGGAGTCCGCCGAGCAGGACGAGCGCGGGCAGCAGGTAGAGCCAGGGGGTCCAGCCGGAGCGCCGCGTGGGTGAGGCCGGGCGGCGCCGGGGCGTGCGGGCAGGTGCCCCGCCCGCCCCGGGCGCCCGGGCGGGGACCTTGCGCAGTGCGGTGTTCGCGGTCATCGTCAGCCCGCGTCGGCGAACGCCGCGTCCATCTTCTTCGCCGCGTCGTCCGAGGCGGCCGCCACGTCCTTACGGCCGCTGACGATCTCCTGGAACATCGTCGGCAGGACCAGCGAAGCGTCGATCTGGCCCCAGGCCGGGGAGGCGGGGACGAACTTGGCGCCTGCGCCGAGCGTGTCGACGAACGGCCCGACGAACGGCTGCTGCTTCGCGACCGTGGCCCGCACGTCCGTGTAGGTCGGCAGGAAGCCCATCGCGTCGAACATCTTCGCCTGCGTCTTCTTGCCGGTCAGTGACTTCATCAGGTCGACCGCGAGGGTGCGGTGCGAACTGCTCTTGAGCACACCTATGTTGTTGCCGCCGGCGAACGCCGGGGCGATCGAGCCCTGCTTCACCCCGGGCAGCGGCACGACGGCGTACTTGCCCTTCACGGCGCCCGCCTCGACCGCGGCGTGGCTGAAGTCGCCGCCGATCGCCATGGCCGCCTTGCCGGACGCGAAGGCGGTGACGGTCGCGTTGCCGCCCATGGCCGCGCACTTGGCCGCCGGGCAGTTGTCGTCCCCGAAGAGCGAGGTGTAGGCCTCGATGCCCTTCCGGGCCTTCTCGCTGTTGATGGCCGACGCGTAGCTCACGCCGGTCTCGTCGGCCAGTTCGCCGCCGTGTGCCCAGATGAAGGGCATCGCGCCGTAGGTGTACGCGCCGCCCACCGCGAGGCCGTACAGGTCCGGCTTCTCCTGGTGGATCTTCTTCGCGGTGGAGATCAGCTCGTCCTGGGACTTCGGGGGCTCGATCCCGAGGTCCTCGAAGACGTCGGTGCGGTAGTACAGCGCCCGTACGCCGACGAAGAGCGGAGCGCCGTACACCTGGCCGTTCACCGTCACGGACTGCCTGGCGGTCGGGTCGGTGTCCTTGGCCTCGTCCCAGGCGGCGAACTCCTTGCTGACATCGGCCAGTCCGCCGTCCTTCACGTATCCGGCGGTGTCGGTGTTGCCGTACTCGATGAGGTCGGGGGCGCTGTCCGGGTCGTTGAAGGCGGCCTTGATGCGCTGGGCACGGGTGTCGACGGGTATGTACTCGACCTCGACCTCGGCCCCCTCGTGGGACTTCTCGAAGTCGGCGACCGCGGCGTCGACGACCTTCTCCTTGGGCTTGTTGCCGACCTCCTGGAAGAGCCAGACGCGCAGCGTCCCCGTCTTCTCGTCGCCCTCGGCGCTGGTGTCGGAGGTCTGCGGCGCGCAGGCGGTGGCGGTGAGGCCGGCCAGCACAAGAGCCGCAGCCGGAGCGGCAATTCGGGCAGAAAGCTTCATCCGGGACCCCTACCGGTCAGTCGTTGCATTCCATGCAACGTGCGTTTCGTTCTGCACAACTGGCAGGAGACTAAGGGCGCCTCAGCACGCCGACAAGTGGTCTCAACCACTCTGTGACCACGTGGTGCAGCCCGTGCAACGCACGCCCCGCGTCACCCGGACGCCTCCGCCGCGTCGCGTGCCCAGGCATCCGGACACGCGAACGGCCCCCGGGGCACGCGTCGCCGCGCGCTCCGGAGGCCGGGGTCAGGGATCCGTACGGAAAAAAGGGATAAGAGGCCGGGTGGGCTACTTCTTGCCGCTGTTGTCCTTGCCGCCCTTGCCCTTGTCCTTGTCGCCGCCGGCGCCCATGGACTCGTAGATCTCCTTGCACATGGGGCAGACCGGGTACTTCTTGGGGTCGCGCCCCGGCACCCAGACCTTGCCGCACAGTGCCACCACGGGAGTGCCCTCCAGGGCACTCGCCATGATCTTGTCCTTCTGGACGTAATGGGCGTAGCGCTCGTGGTCACCGTCGCCGTTCGACACCTGTGGCGTCGGCTCCACGAGGGTCCCCGTACCTGCCCCGCGTTCGGGCTCAAGAGTGCTCATAACTGCCAAGCGTACTGAAAGCTCCGAGCATCAGTTCAGCGAAGGGTCGTCCGGATACGTGGCGATCATCGCCAGTTCGCTGCGCTGCCGCCGCAGAACGGCGCGCCAGAGGTTCTCCGGGCGCGGCGACGAGACGTCGCCGGGCTCCGACTCGACGACGTACCAGGCGCCGTCCGCCAGCTCCGTCTCCAGCTGACCGGGGCCCCAGCCCGCGTATCCGGCGAAGATCCGCAGCGAACCGAGGGCCGCCGCCAGCAGTTCCGGCGGCGTGTCCAGGTCCACCAGGCAGATCGCCCCGTGCACCCGGCGCCAGCCGATGGGGGCTCCGGTGCCCGGGGCGGGGGCTCCCGCGTCCGGGCGGGAGCCCTGGGACAGCCCCTCGTCCCCGGGGATCACCGCCACGCCCAGCGCCGAGTCGAGTGACACCGGGCCGCCCTGGAAGACCACGTCCGGCTCACCGGCGAGGCCGGCCCAGGACGCCAGGATGTCTCCGACGCCGACGGGGGTCGGCCGGTTCAGGACCACGCCGAGCGAGCCCTCCTCGTCGTGGTCGAGGAGCAGCACCACCGCACGGTCGAAATTCGGGTCCGCCAGGGCCGGCGCGGCCACGAGCAGCCGCCCTGTGAGCGAGGACACCTCCGTCATGGCAGAGATGATCCCGCATCTTCGCTCTCCGCGGGGCACAAGTGGCCCGCCCGGTCCCGCCCGGCGCCGGTCCGCAGCTCAGGCCGTACGCACACCGCACGGGCCCCCGCGGGGCACGGGAGTACGGGGCGGCCGGACGCCCCGTACGGACGGTGACCCTCCGCAAGGCCCGGGGAGCAGAACGTGGTGTGACGGATCGGCGACGTCCGTACACCCCCCGGCGCCTTACTGAAGGAGGGCCGGAGGCCATTACCCTTTTGATGGCCCCCTGCCCGACCACTCCGGAACGCGAGATTCATGACCGGCACAGACGATGTCCTGCTTGTCCACGGCGGAACCCCGCTGGAGGGCGAGATCCGCGTCCGAGGCGCCAAGAACCTGGTGCCGAAGGCAATGGTCGCCGCGCTGCTGGGCAGCGGGCCCAGCCGGCTCCGCAACGTGCCCGACATCCGCGATGTGCGGGTGGTCCGGGGACTGCTGCAGCTGCACGGCGTGACCGTCCGCCCCGGCGACGAGCCGGGCGAACTCATCCTCGACCCCTCGCACGTCGAGAGCGCGAACGTCGCCGACATCGACGCCCACGCGGGCTCGTCGCGCATCCCGATCCTCTTCTGCGGCCCGCTGCTGCACCGCCTCGGCCACGCCTTCATCCCGGGCCTCGGCGGCTGCGACATCGGCGGACGGCCGATCGACTTCCACTTCGAGGTGCTCCGCCAGTTCGGCGCGACCATCGAGAAGCGGGCGGACGGCCAGTACCTGGAGGCCCCGCAGCGGCTGCGGGGCACGAAGATCCGGCTGCCGTACCCGTCGGTGGGCTCCACCGAGCAGGTGCTGCTGACCGCCGTCCTCGCCGAGGGCGTCACCGAGCTGTCCAACGCGGCCGTCGAGCCGGAGATCGAGGACCTCATCTGCGTACTGCAGAAGATGGGCGCGATCATCTCCATGGACACCGACCGGACCATCCGGATCACCGGTGTCGACAGGCTCGACGGTTACACCCACCGGGCGATCCCGGACCGTCTGGAGGCCGCCTCCTGGGCGTCCGCGGCCCTGGCGACCGAGGGCAACATCTACGTGCGCGGCGCCCAGCAGCGCTCGATGATGACGTTCCTCAACACCTTCCGCCGGGTCGGAGGCGCCTTCGAGATCGACGACGAGGGCATCCGCTTCTGGCACCCGGGCGGCCCGCTGAAGGCCATCGCGCTGGAGACGGACGTGCACCCCGGCTTCCAGACCGACTGGCAGCAGCCGCTCGTCGTGGCCCTGACGCAGGCCGCCGGCCTGTCGATCGTCCACGAGACGGTGTACGAGTCCCGGCTCGGCTTCACCTCGGCGCTCAACCAGATGGGTGCTCACATCCAGCTCTACCGCGAGTGCCTCGGGGGCTCCGACTGCCGCTTCGGGCAGCGGAACTTCCTCCACTCGGCGGTCGTGTCCGGGCCCACGAAGCTCCAGGGCGCGGATCTGGTCATCCCCGACCTGCGCGGCGGTTTCTCGTACCTGATCGCCGCCCTGGCGGCCCAGGGCACGTCCCGGGTGCACGGCATCGACCTGATCAACCGCGGCTACGAGAACTTCATGGACAAGCTGGAGAAGCTCGGCGCCAAGGTCGAACTCCCCGGCGGCTCGCTCGTCTGACGCTCCGCCGGTGCACTCCGGCGTACGCACAGTGCTGCCGCACACAGCATTGCGCACCCGCGCACCACAGTCCGCCGCCCCGGCCCCGCGAGGGACCGGGGCGGCGGACTTTCGCGTTCCCTGCCCCGGAACGCTCGTGGGCGCCGGTTCCGGCACGCGCGCGCCGCGTTCCGGCACCGGCACGCGCGCGAGCGCCGCAGAACGCCCGTACAGAGCCGAACGGGGCGGAAGCCTCCCATCGGGACCACCCAGGGTGCCGGGGCGCCGCAGGGCACCTCACAGCGCCCGCAAGGGTGATGTGCGCGGGGGCGGGGACTCCCGGATGTGGTCCCGGGCATGCCGAAGGGCGGCCGTCCCGGTCGGGACGGCCGCCCTTCTTGATGCCTCTGGGCCTTACTTGCCCTTGGCGGCTTCCTTGAGCTTCGAGCCCGCGGAGACCTTCACGCTGTAGCCGGCCGGGATGTTGATCGGGTCGCCGGTCTGCGGGTTACGAGCGGTGCGAGCGGCACGGTGGGTGCGCTCGAAGGTCAGGAAGCCGGGAATGGTGACCTTCTCGTCGCCCTTGGCGACGATCTCGCCGACGGTCTCGGCGAGCGCGGCCAGAACGGCGTCGGCGTCCTTGCGGGTCACCTCGGCACGGTCGGCCAGGGCGGCCACCAGCTCACTGCGGTTCATGTTTGTACTCCCGTGTTCTTCTTGCCTGTGAGGCGTGAGATCGAAGCCGATGCTGCCAGGGCCCTCTGACAGTCCCCGGACCCGGGTCTGATGTCAGACCCTCGCGCCCGAATACGCATCCTGCCCCCACCTGCGGCGCTAACGCCAATCCGGAACCCCTCTGCGTCACACGAAAAGCACCACCACATGCCCGTGATGACGTTCCGTCGACTTCCTGGAGCGGTCCGCAGCGGATGCCGGGCCGGTGGGTCTCGCTGCCCGCCCACCCTAAAGGGGCGTTTGGGACGCTGTGACCCGCGACGCGCCGGACGGGCCGTCCGGACGTGAGCTACGGCACCGTCCGCGGGAGTCGTGGCCGGCCCCGCGAACGGCGTGCGAACGGGGCCGTCCGGGGTACGGCCCTATGCGGGGCCGGCGGCCGCCTCGGCGATTCCGGCGGCCTTCGCGGCCTCCCGTACGGCGCCGGCGACGGCGCCCGCGACCTTGTCGTTGAAGACCGACGGGATGATGTAGTTCGCGTTCACCTCGTCCTCCGCGACGACGTCGGCGAGGGCGCGCGCGGCGGCCAGCATCATCTCGGTGTTGACCGTGCGGGACTGGGCGTCCAGCAGGCCGCGGAAGACACCCGGGAAGACCAGCACGTTGTTGATCTGGTTCGGGAAGTCCGAGCGCCCCGTGGCGACGACCGCCGCCGTCTCACGGGCGATCGCCGGGTCCACCTCGGGGTCCGGGTTCGCGAGCGCGAACACGATCGCACCCTCCGCCATGGCCGCCACGTCGGCGCCGTCCAGGACGTTGGGGGCGGACACCCCGATGAAGACGTCGGAGCCGGTCACGGCCTCCTTCAGGGTCCCGGTGACACCCTCGGGGTTGGTGTTGTCGGCGATCCAGCGCAGCGGCGAGTCCGGGGTGGCGTCCACCAGGTCCGCACGGCCCGCGTGCACCACACCGTGGATGTCCGCGACGACCGTGTGCTTGACGCCCGCCGCGATCAGCAGCTTCAGGATGGCCGTACCGGCGGCACCGGCACCGGACATGACGACCCGTACGTCACCGATCGACTTGCCCACCACGCGCAGCGCGTTCGTCAGCGCCGCCAGGACCACGATCGCGGTGCCGTGCTGGTCGTCGTGGAAGACCGGGATGTCCAGGGCTTCGCGCAGCCGTGCCTCGATCTCGAAGCAGCGCGGCGCGGAGATGTCCTCCAGGTTGATCCCGGCGAAGCCGGGGGCGATCGCCTTGACGATCGAGACGATCTCGTCCGTGTCCTGCGTGTCCAGGCAGATCGGCCAGGCGTCGATCCCCGCGAAACGCTTGAAGAGGGCCGCCTTGCCCTCCATCACGGGGAGCGACGCCATCGGGCCGATGTTGCCGAGCCCGAGCACCGCGGAGCCGTCCGTGACCACGGCGACGGAGTTCCGCTTGATCGTCAGACGACGCGCGTCCTCCGGGTTCTCTGCGATCGCCATGCAGACCCGCGCCACACCCGGGGTGTAGATCATCGACAGGTCGTCACGGTTGCGGATGGGGTGCTTCGACGCCATCTCGATCTTGCCGCCGAGGTGCATCAGGAACGTACGGTCCGAGACCTTGCCCAGGACGACACCGTCGATGTCACGCAGGCCTTCGACGATCTCGTCCGCGTGCGAGGTCGAGGAAGCCGCGATCGTGACGTCGATCCGGAGCTTCTCGTGGCCGGAAGCGGTCACGTCGAGGCCGGTGACCGAGCCTCCGGAGGACTCCACGGCCGTGGTCAGCTGGGAGACCGCTGTGCCGCTCGCGGGCACCTCCAGCCTGACCGTCATCGAGTACGAGACGCTGGGCGCCGTTGCCATGGCCGAGTCCTTCGCTTTCCTGAGCTTCGTTGCCGCACGCAGATGGGGCCGGGCCCCGTACGTGCGTTCCGATCGTCGCACCTACCGGCCGGTAGCAGGTAATGAGTGCCATCTTTCGGAAACTTTTTTCCACCATACGAGAAGCAGGTGTTCTGCGTAAACCCCGATCGGCTGCCGAGACCGCGGTGCCTGTGGTGCCCCTCCCGCACCGCGGGCACCCCGTGAACACGAACAGACCCGCGCCACCATCAGGTGACGCGGGTCTGTCTTCTGCGAGTCAGGTGACACCGGCCCGCCATGCTCGCCTCGCGGCAAGTGGTCGCTCGTAGCGACGAAGGTTGGGCCCGGGGGCTTGGATCGAGCCGGTGCCGACACCAGGCTAACAAAGACCCCGGAAAAGTGATTCCCGTGCGACGTGTTGACTCGGAAAGGCCGCCCGTACACAGCGGAAGTGGCCCCCGCACCCGGGCGCCGGCCGCGCCCCTCTCAGTCCCTCAGCAGGTCCGGGACACCCTTCTCGTCCGGCATGTCGCGCTCCCCGGAGATAACGGTGAGCTGCTGCGTCGCACGGGTGAGTGCCACATACAGCACCCGCAGCCCTGCCGGGGACTCGTCAGCGATCTCCGCAGGTGAGACCACCACCGTGGCGTCGTACTCCAGGCCCTTCGCCTCCAGGCTGCCCAGCGCCACGACCCGCTCGCCGAGATCCTCCAGCCAGGCGCGCGCCTCGGCTCGGCGGTGCATGGCGACGACCACACCGACGGTGCCGTCCACCTCCGCGAGCAGCCTGCGGGCCTCCTCCCGGACGGTCGAGGCGAGGTCCCCGCCCCGCACCGTCTCGAAGCGGGGCTCGACACCCGTCGAGCGGACCGCCTTCGGGGACTCCATCCCCGGCATGGCGAGCGCCAGCACCTTGGACGCGAGCTCGGCGATCTCCGCCGGGTTGCGGTAGTTCACGGTGAGGGTGAAGTGACGCCGCGGCCGGTTGCCGAGCGCCTCGTCACGGGCGGCGGACGCCTCGTCCGGGTCGGACCAGGAAGACTGTGCCGCGTCTCCGACGATCGTCCAGGTGGCGTGTCTGCCCCGGCGGCCGACCATCCGCCACTGCATCGGCGTCAGGTCCTGCGCCTCGTCGACGATGACGTGGGCGTACTCGGTGCGCTCCGCCGCCAGCCGCTCGGCCCGCTCGCGCTGCGTCTCCTCACGCTGCGGCATCAGCTCCTCCAGACCCGTGAGCTGGTCCAGCGGATCGGCCTCCCGCTTCCTCTTCGGGCGGGCCGGGGTGCCCAGCAGGGTCTGCAGCTCGTCCAGGAGCGCCACGTCGTGGACGGAGAGGGGGCCCTTGCCGTCCTCGTCCAGCCGCCGCAGCGAACGGGCCAGGCGGCGCACCTCGCCCTGGTTGAGGATCCGGCGCGCCCACCTGTTCAGGCGCCGCTCGTCGGACATCGCGGCAAGCACCCGGCGAGGGGTGAGCTCCGGCCACCAGGCGTTCAGGAAGGTGAGGAACGGCGTCTCGGTCGACACGTCCTCGTCGAACGAGGAACGCAGCTCCGCGGCCAGCTCGGGGTCGGTGTAGCGGCCCCGGCCCGAGGACTTGTTCCACAGGGCGTCCAGGAGCAGTTTGCGGGCGCGCGGGCGCAGCAGGTTGACCGGTGCCGTGCCGCCGAGCACGTTGTGCCGGATCCGCCGGAGCTCGTCCGCCTCCAGCTCGACGCGGGCGCCGAAGGCCACCACCCGCAGGCGGGTCGGGGTGCCCGCCTCGGCCGGGGCCTCTTTGAACTCCAGCTGCCCTTCATGTGCGGCGGGCCTGGGCGCCGGCTGCTCCAGCGCTCCGCGGGCCACTTTGCGCAGCACGTGGAGCATCCGGGACGAACCCTTGATCCGGGCGACGGCGGGCTCGTCGTACGTGGTCGCCCCCTCCACCCCGGCGGCCTCGTCGGACAGCGAGCCGACCGCGCGGATCGCGACCTGGCCCTCCTCGCCGAGCGAGGGCAGCACTCCTTCGGTGTACGCGACCAGGAGGGGGGTCGGCGAGACGACGAGGATGCCGCCCGCGTACCGCCGGCGGTCCTGGTAGAGGAGGTACGCGGCCCGGTGCAGGGCCACGGCCGTCTTGCCGGTACCGGGGCCGCCGGACACCTCCGTGACGGAGGCCGCGGGGGCGCGGATCACGAGGTCCTGCTCGGCCTGGATCGACGAGACGATGTCCCGCATCGTGTGGCTGCGGGCCTGGCCCAGTGCTGCCATCAGGGCGCCGTCGCCGATGACGGGCAGCTCGTCGCCCTTCAGCCGGGCGGTCAGCTCCGGGCGCATCAGGTCGTCCTCGACCCCGAGGACCCTGCGGCCCTTGGAGCGGATGACTCGACGGCGCACGACCCGGCCCGGGTCCTTGGGCGTCGAGCGGTAGAAGGGCGCGGCGGCGGGCGCCCTCCAGTCGATGACCAGCGGCGCGTAGTCGGAGTCGAGCACTCCGATACGGCCGATGTGGAGGATCTCCGCGATCTCGGCGGTGCCGTCCTCCCCCACGGCGTCGTCGGCCGCCTGGACGGAGGTGAAGGCACCGTCCGGGCCGCGTTCACCGTCCTTGCCGCGCAGCAGGTCGATCCGCCCGAAGAGGAAGTCCTCGAACTCACTGTTCAGCCGGTTGAGGTGTACGCCGGCCCGGAAGACCTGCGCATCCCGTTCGGCGAGTGCCCCGGGGGTGCCTACCTGGCCCCGCTTGTTGGCGTCCTGCATGAGAAATTCCGCCTCGTCGATCTTCTCTTCGAGACGGCGGTAGACCCGGTCCAGATGTTCTTGTTCGACACCGATCTCCCGGTCCCGCAACGAATCGACAGCGGCATCCTGCGCGGCCACCGAGGCCCCCTTCTGACGTGCATCAAGCAGCCGTCAACCGTACGTGAAAGGGAGCCCCCGGCGCACCTGCCGCTCCGGTTGCGATCAGGCGTCGATCTCCACCAGCCGCTCGCCGTCGAAGGTGCGGACCTCGAAATGGTCGATGTCCCCACGTGCCATGGCGGTGCCCCCGTGCACATACAGGGGGTTCTGTGCGCCCGCGTGGGAGGAATCCTCGATCCCGTATCCCCATTCCGGCACGGACCAGGAGGTGACGACCTCCTCGTCACCGGTTCCCGACACGGCGATCAGGCTGCATTTCTGCGGACCCTTGACGTTCTTCAGTTCCAGGACCGTGTGCGTGCCCCATGCCTTCGCCTCCATGCCGACCGTGGCGTCGACCCGGGTCACGGGGTCGGTCGCCGTCCTCTTCTCGGGCATGTGGTGGAAGAAGGCGTCCTCGGCGGGGCTCGTGGGATGCGGGTCGGCCGCCTCGACCCGCGGGCCGGGGTCCTCACCGGCCACGGCGGTGACCGCGACGACCGGGCCGCCGATCACGAGGACCGCCGCCGCCGCGACCAGATACCGCGCGCGCCGCCGCCGCCCCGACCGCTTCCGCGCGACCTCGTCGACGAGCCCCTCCAGCAGCCGGGGCGCGGGGCGCTCCGGGACGTGCGGGACGGGGCGTGCGCCCGGGTCTGCGGCCGGTGCCTCCGCCAGCATCGCCAGCATGGGTTCCATCCCGGCGAATTCGTCGAGATGCGCGGCACACTGCGCACAGCCGGCCAGATGGGCCTCGAAGGCGCTCGCCTCGGCGTCGTCGAGGACGCCCAGCACATAGGCGCCGGCCGCGTCGTGTCCCGGGCCCTCCACGGGGAACGCGAAGAGGTCGTCCGGAGGTACGGGCGGGCCCGGGGTGCGCCGGGGGCCGGCCGGGCGGGGGCCGAAGGGCTGCCACTCCTGGTCGCTCATGCCGTGATCCCCCTCTCCTCGAGTGCGAGCTTCATGGAACGCAGTGCGTAGAACACCCGGGACCGCACGGTCCCGCTGGGGATACCGAGGACCTCGGCCGCCTCGTTGACCGTACGGCCTCTGAAGTAGGTCTCGACCAATGCTTCCCGGTGGGCCGGGGTCAAATCGTCGAGGGCGTCGGAGAGCGTCATCAGCCACAGCGCCTTGTCGATCTCGTCCTCCGCGGGGATGACCTCCAGCGGCGACGGATCGACCTCGCGGGGCCGGGCCTGCCGGCTGCGGTGGCCGTCGATGACGATGCGCCGTGCGACCGTCACCAGCCAGGGGCGGACGGAGCCGGTGGCCCGGTTGAGCGAACCGGCGTTCTTCCAGGCACGGATGAGCGTCTCCTGCACCACGTCCTCGGCCCTCTGGCGGTCGCCCGCGACGAGGCGGAGGACGTAGGCGAGGAGCGGCCCGGCGTGTTCGCGGTAGAGCGCCCGCATCAGCTCCTCGTCGGGGACGCCTGAGGGAGGGCGGGGCGGTGCACCGCGATGTCGAGCCCTGTGCGGACGGTCATCGGCCACGGCCGCATCCTTGCGCACCCGAACCTCCCGGTCGAGACCCTGTCGAGCTCTGTGGCCATCGGTACGGACGCGGGGTCGGGTTCATTCAAGGGACGGACAACTTTCTTTCCCCCGACGACGGTTGGGGGCCGCGAGTGACGTACGTCGACGGCGTCGCAGCCCTCACGCGACGCCGGCGCCGGGTCACCCGCTCCCGGTTTCCGCAGGTCTCGCCGGACACCGGCGCCGCCGCCGGCAAGGGCCGTGCTCAGGGACTGCCGTCGTGCAGGATGCGCTGGAACATCCGGTGGTCCTGCCACGCACCGTTGATGTGGAGATAGCGCGGCGCCGTGCCGTACAGCTCGAATCCGCACTTCGCCAGGACCCGCTGCGAGGCCGCGTTGTCCACGACCGTCCCGGCTTCGATCCGGTGCAGCCCGAGCTCGTCCCGCGCCAGCTCGCAGACCCGGGAGACGGCGGCCGTGGCCAGCCCCCTGCCCGCCCGGCCGACGTCGGTCCAGTACCCGAGCCGGGCGTTGCGGAACGGCCCGCGCTCGATGCAGACGAGCGTCATCGCCCCCACCACCCGGTCCTCGTCGTCGGCCAGTGCCCAGGGCATGACGCGCCCCGCGTCCCGGTCCGCGAGCAGCCCGGTCAGGCGCTGGGCCTGGCCCTCGGGGGTGTAGAAGGCTTCGGGGCGCACGGGCTCCCAGGGCCTCATGTAGGCGCGGCTGCGGGTCAGGGCCTCGGCGAAGGACTCCGCGTCCGTGAGGGCCACGGGCCTCAGCCGGACCCCGTCGGCCAGGGGATGGGTGTCGTTGATCATCCCCGCACCGTAGCCCGTATCGGCCTGTATCGGCCCGTCAGGAACCGTCGTACTTGGTATCCGCCGAGGGGTCAAGCGCCAGCCGGTAACCCCGTTTGACGACCGTCTGGATCAGCCGCGGCTCCCCCAGGGCCGAACGCAGCCGCGCCATCGCCGTCTCCACCGCGTGCTCGTCGGTACCGCTGCCGGGCAGTGCCCGCAGCAGGTCGGCGCGGGAGACCACCCAGCCCGGCCTGCGGGCCAGCGTGTGCAGCAGGGCCATGCCGGCCGGGGGCACCGGGCGCAGGGCGCCGTCGACCAGCACGGCGTGGCCCCTGATCCCGACCAGGTGGCCGGCGACCGGGAGCGTACGGGCGCGGGCGGGCAGCTGGGCGCAGAGCACCTGGACCAGCGGGCCCAGCCGGAAGCGCTCTGGCTGGACGGTGTCGATTCCCTTGGCCTGCAGCGGGAGGGCGGTGACCGGCCCGACGCAGGCGGTCAGAACGTCGTGGTTCAGGGCGTCCAGCACCTCCGGGAGCATGCCGCGGGCCTCCGCCCGGTTCAGGTAGGAGGCGGCGGCGGGAGCGCTGGTGAAGGTGAGGGCGTCCAGGCCGCGGGCCACGGTGGTGTCGAGCATCCGGTCGAGCGGCGCGATGTCCTCAGGGGGCATCCACCGGTAGACGGGTACGCCGACGACCTCGGCGCCCGCCGCCCGGAGCGACTCCACGAAGCCGGGGAGCGGTTCGCCGTGCAACTGGAGGGCGACCCGGCGGCCCGAGACGCCCTCGCCGAGCAGCCGGTCCAGGACCTCGGCCATCGACTCCGACTGCGGCGACCACGCCTCGGTGAGCCCGGCCGCCCGGATGGCCCCCTTGACCTTGGGGCCACGGGCGAGCAGCTCGACGCCGCGCAGCAGTTCGAGGAGCCCGTCACCGATGCCCCACCCGTCGGCGGCCTCCACCCAGCCCCGGAAGCCGATGGCGGTCGTCGCGATCACGACGTCGGGTGCGTCGTCGATCAGTTCCTTGGTGGCGGTCAGGAGTTCGCTGTCGTCCGCGAGCGGCACGATCCGCAGCGCGGGCGCGTGGAGTACCGAGGCGCCCCGGCGGGTGAGGAGCGTCCCGAGCTCCTCGGCGCGACGGGCTGCGGTCACACCGACCGTGAAGCCCGCCAGGGGCCCGTGCTGTGCGTCGTCGTCGTGCATGGCGTGATTACCCGGCTCTCGTCCCGCTGTTGCTCGATGATGCGGAGGACCGAGACTGTCAACCCCGCGTGACAGTCTCGGTTCCCCTGTATTTCCCGCCCGTTACGTCCTGCGACGCGCAGAGGTCATCCTCACACCTCGGCATAGCTGAGCTGGGGCTTCGCGGCCACCGCTTCGGTGCGCCGAAGGTATACCGCCCACGTGAGGCCGAAGCAGACGGCGTAGAAGCCGAGGAAGCACCAGAAGGCGGCCGTCCCGGTGCCCGAGCTCGCGAAGGACTGGCGGAACGCGAGGTTGATCGCGAGACCGCCCAGGGCCCCGACCGCCCCGATGAGTCCCATGGCCGCGCCGGAGAGCCGCCGTCCGTATGCCGCGGCCTCCTCGCCGCGCAGCCCCTTCGCGATGCCCTGCGCGTGGAAGATGCCCGGGATCATCTTGAACGTGGAGCCGTTGCCGAGCCCCGTCAGCACGAACAGCGCGATGAAGCCGACGAGGAACACCGCCAGCGACTCGATGCCCGAGGCGTAGACGACGACACCGGTCGCCGCGGCCATGGCCGCGAAGTTCCACAGGGTGATCCGGGCGCCGCCGAACCGGTCGGCGAGCAGGCCGCCCGCGGGCCGGACCAGGGAGCCCAGCAGCGGGCCGATGAAGGTGAGCGAGGCGGCCTGCAGCGGGGTCCGGCCGAACTGCGTCTGCAGGACGAGCCCGAAGGCGAAGCTGTAGCCGATGAACGAGCCGAAGGTGCCGATGTAGAGCACCGACATGATCCAGGTGTGCGGCTCGCGCACGGCCTGGAGCGCCGCCCCCGTGTCGTTCTGGACGGGCCGGAGGTTGTCCATCCTGAACGCGGCGGCGAGCGCGGCGACGATGATCAGCGGGACGTACACCCCGAGCACGATCCGCGGGTGCGCGGCCCCGGCCAGGCCGATCACCAGCAGGCCGACGAGCTGGACGACCGGGACGCCGATGTTGCCGCCGCCGGCGTTGAGGCCGAGCGCCCAGCCCTTCTTGCGCAGCGGGAAGAAGGCGTTGATGTTCGTCATCGACGAGGCGAAGTTGCCGCCTCCTATGCCGGTGAGCGCGGCTACGACGAGGAACGTGGTGTACGAGGTGCCCGGCTCCATCACCCAGAAGGCGGCGAGGGTCGGCACCAGCAGCGACAGGGCGCTGAAGATGGTCCAGTTGCGCCCGCCGAACAGTGCGACCGCGAAGGTGTACGGCACCCGCACGACGGCGCCGACGAGGGTGGCCGTGGAGATCAGGAAGAACTTCCCGGCCGGGTCGATGCCGTACTCCGGCCCCATGAACAGGACCATGACGGACCACAGGGACCAGATGGAGAACCCGATGTGCTCCGAGAGCACGGAGAACCACAGGTTCCTGCGGGCGACCTTCTCGCCCGTCTCTCGCCAGAAGGTCTCGTCCTCCGGCTCCCACTGCTCGATCCAACGACCGGCCATCACGCGCCTCCACAGGGGTCGGGGTGTTGTTCTGATGACCCTAGGGAGTCCGCGTTTCGGCGCGGTGCCGTGAGGTGACCGGTGCGCAACCTTGGTCTCACTCGGGCGCCGGGGACGCGGTGAGCCGGGCCCGGGCGGGTGCGGTGGACCGGGCCCGGCGGGGGCGGTGGACCGAGGTCGGGCGGGTGCGGTGGACCGGGCCCGGCGCACCCCCGCGTCCGGTCAGGCCCGGCGCGCCCGCCCGGCACCGTTCGGCCACAGGCGCGGCCGGCGTTTGGCGGCGACGTCCTCGACCCAGCCGAACGCCAGGATCGCGAGCCCGATCAGCGGCCAGATCGCGATCAGGATCAGCACCTCGTAGGACTTCTCTATGTACGTACCGAACGTGTCGCCGAACCACGGGACGGACCAGAGCTGGTCCACGAGGTGTGCTGCCGCCATGAACAGCAGGTTGTGCCACAGATAGATCGTCACGGCCCTGTTGTTGGCCAGCGTGACCAGGCTGTCCCACCCGGCGAGCCTGCCTGGGAGCTTCTGCCAGGACGGGGCGTAGACGAGGAGGATCGCGCAGAAGCCGAGGGACCAGGTGGCCTGGGCCAGCGGGATCTCGTCCAGGTTCCAGCCCTCCTCGGTGAGGTGCCCGGACGCCCACCAGAGGCCGAAACCCATGACGATCGCGGCGGACGACACCGCCAGGTAGCGCGGGATCTCCTTCAGCAGCCCGTCGTTGTGGGCGAAGCCCAGGATCCAGCAGGAACCGAACACGGCGAAGTCGACGAGGCCCTCGCCGAAGGTGCCGGGGACGGTCACGAGGCCGGTGCCGATCACCGCGGTGAGGGCGACCGGGGCGAGCAGCGTCACCCAGGGCAGCCTGCGGAACGCCTTGAGCAGCAGCGGCGAGGCGAGCACGAACCAGAGGTAGGCCCGGATGTACCAGAGCGGTCCCACCGCCTGGTCCGCCCAGCTCAGCTCCAGCCATCCGCCGTCGAAGCCGCTCTCCTCGGGATACGGGGGTGAGCCGAGCGGGAACAGATAGCTCCCGAGCTTGATGAACCACCACAGCCCCTCCTCCCGGACGGGCTTCCAGCTCAGCGCGAACATCACCGGCACGACGACGAGCGAGAACGCCCACATCGGGGGGAACAGCCTGCGCAGCCGGCCTCGGATGACGCTTCCAGCCGGCCGGGCCAGCGAGCGGGCCATCAGCGAACCGGCCAGGGCGAACATCACGCCCATGGACGGGAAGACGATCGTCAGCCAGGCCCAGCCGAAGAGGTGGAAGACGACGACGCGGACCAGCGCCACGGCCCTGAGCAGGTCGAGATAGCGGTCGCGTCCGGGCCTGGCGCGGGGCGCGGAGGCCTCGGCGGTGGTGTCCGGGACGTCGGGTGCCCGCTCCGGGTACGCCGCCGGGGCGGTCGGGTACGGGGCGGGCGCGTGCGGAGCGGGCGCGTGCGGAGCGGGCGCGTGCGGAGCGGGCGCGTGCGGAGCGGGCGCGTGCGGAGCGGGCGCGTGCGGAGCGGGCGGCGGAGCGGTGTACGCGGCGCCGGCGTGCGCCGGGTGGGCACCGCTCTGCTGCGAGGGCACCCAGGGGGCGTCGGACGACGGCCGGGTGCGGTCGTCGTATCCGGCGCCGTCCCACTGCTGCCGGTCGGGACGGGTCACGCCACCGGCCTCCTGTCCTTGTCCGTGTCCTTGCGGCGGTTCGGTGCGCCGCCCGGCGCCTCCACCACGCCCGTGCGCCGCAGCTTCTGCCAGCGCAGCCGGCCACCGGTGAGAGCGGTGATCCAGGACTGGAGCAGCACGACGTACATCAGCTGCCGGTAGAGGATCTGCTGGAGCGGCAGGGAGATCAGATGGGTCATGCGCTCCCGGTCGAGCCGGAAGGCGTACGCGGCGCAGACCGCCTGCACGAGCAGGACCCCGAACCAGGCCGCGACCGTCTTCCCCGTCGGGCCGAAGACGAGTCCGTACAGCAGGAACACGTCGATGAGTGGCGCCAGCAGCGGGGCGACGACCATGAACAGTGCGACGAACGGCAGTCCCACGCGCCCGAAGCGGCCCGAGGGCCCCCGCTCGATGACGGCGCGGCGGTGCTTCCAGATGGCCTGCATCGTGCCGTACGACCACCGGTAGCGCTGCGACCACAGCTGCTGCACGGACTCCGGGGCCTCGGTCCAGGCCCTGGCGTTCTCGGCGTAGACGACACGCCACCCGTCGCGGTGCAGCGCCATGGTGACGTCGGTGTCCTCGGCGAGGGTGTCCTCGCTCATGCCGCCGATCCGGTCCAGCGCGTGCCGGCGGAAGGCGCCGACCGCACCGGGGATGGTGGGCATGCAGCCCAGGAGGTCGTACATCCTGCGGTCGAGGTTGAAGCCCATCACGTACTCGATGTGCTGCCAGGCGCCGATCAGCGAGTCGCGGTTGCCGACCTTGGCGTTGCCCGCGACCGCTCCGACCCGGGAGTCGGCGAACGGCTGCACGAGCTCGCGCACGGTGGACGGTTCGAAGACCGTGTCGCCGTCCATCATCACGACGATGTCGTAACGGGCGTTCCTGATGCCGTTGTTGAGAGCGGCGGGCTTGCCGGCGTTGCGCTGCCGCACGACCCGGACGTTCGGGATCCACATCGCTTCGACGAGGTCGGCGGTGCCGTCCGTCGAGCCGTCGTCGATGACGATGACCTCGATCGGGTAGTCGCTGGCCACCAGCGACCGCACGGTGGCCTCGATGCACTCGCGCTCGTTGTACGCGGGCACGAGGACCGACACCGGGCGGGTGAACTCCTCGCCCCAGCTGAAGTCCCTGCGTCGCACCTTCCTGGCGTGCAGGAAGGAGAGCAGCAGCATGAGTCCGAAGCGGACCATCACCAGGACGCCGATGACGGCGAGGCCGACCACCAGGACACCGGTGACGTGCTCGGAGATCTCCACCGCCCCCACGAACGCCTTGCCCTTCCAGAGCGCGAAGCCGGTGACCGGGGTGTGCGCGCTGGGGGCGCCGAGCGCCGAGGTCAGGTTGGTGAAGTCGTAGCCCCGCCCCTGCATCTGCGGCAGGAACTTCCCGAGGGCGGCCACGGTCTGGGACCGGTCGCCTCCGGAGTCGTGCATCAGGATGATGGCGCCCTTGCCGTGCTCGGGCGTCGCGCGCTCGATGATCGCGTCGACACCGGGGCGCTTCCAGTCCTCACTGTCGGTGTTGTTCACCACGGTGAGGTAGCCGCGGCTGCCGATGTACTGCGTGACCGGCCAGGACTTGTTGTCCATGGCGTCGGAGAACGAGGAGTACGGAGGCCGGAACAGGGACGTGCGGATGCCGGCCGCGCCCGCAAGCACCAGCTGGTTCTGGGAGAGCTCCCAGTCGATGCGGCTGGTGGACTGGAAGGAGAGGTCGGGGTGGTTGAAGGTGTGCAGTCCGATCTCATGCCCCTCGTCGACCATTCGCTCCACGAGGTCCGGGTGGCGCGAGGCCATGGTGCCGGTGACGAAGAAGACGCCGTGCGCGTCGTGCTTCTTGAGCTCGTCCAGGACGCGCGGGGTCCAGACCGGGTCGGGGCCGTCGTCGAAGGTCAGAACGATCTTGTGATCGGGTATCCGGAGCGTTTCGGCGTCCTCGCCCGCCGTGCGGGCGTCGATGACCGGACCGCCTTCGAGCACCCCGTCCGGAACCTGGGTGGTGGCGGCGGGGGCCTGGATGCGGTGGTCGGCGAGGATCTCGCTGTGCACGTATCCGCGCAGCATGAGCATGGCGAGCAGGGCCACCAGAAGGAGCGAGGGCAGCAGATAACGCATGGGAAGTCTGCGCCGTACGGTCCGCTTCTTCCTCCGGTGGTGCCTGCCCCGCGAAACGGGGGTTGTCATCTACTGAACGCCTTCTTGTGGTTGCACCGGTGATTCCGAGGGGTCCGGGGACGCCGGCGGGCTCTCCCCGGCGGGCGGGTCGGGGTCGGCCGGCGGGGACGGCTCGTCGCCCGGCTGTGCG
>NZ_MAPV01000106.1 GCF_001700505.1 Streptomyces mutomycini | reverse complement strand
GGGTGCGTACGGCGTCGACCTGCTGGGCGAGGGTCTCGGGGGCGGGGGTGGATTCGTTGGCCCAGAAGAGGAGTTCGCTGGTCCTCGCGATGCCGTACGGGGTGCCGAAGCCGGGCTCGTAGTCCTCGTACGTGATGTTGAGGCCTTCGAGCTGTTCGGCGTAGGTGTCCTGTTCCATACCGTCGTGGTAGAAGCGCAGGTCCATGGGCTGGGCCTCGGGCGACCAGAGCCACAGGGTCACCTCGGCCTCGTCGGTGTGCGCGTCACGGATGTCGAGCTGGGCGGGGTGCTTCTCCCAGAAGTCGCGCAGTCCGAAGGAGAATCCGCCGCTGGGGCCGCCGACGTATCCGAATCCGGAGGCCCGCCTGCCGCCTCCGGCGCCGATCCAGCCGTGCCCCTTCTTCGTGCGCTTGCGCAGACCGAATCCGTCGGCGGACAGCTGGGAGAGGGTGTAGTCGCCCCATTCGGGGATGTACTGGAGCCGGGTGGTGACCCGCTGGTCCCAGGTGGCGGGGTCGGGAAGCTTCCGGCCGGCGAACTGCGCCTCGCGCACGGCGGCACCGGGGTCGCGGCGCAGTCCGGTGACGCCCTTCACGGCTTCACGCAGCAGCCCGGTACCGTCGCCGCCGATGCGGACGTGCCGGTCGTAGGCCTCGTCGCGCATGGGCACGGTGAAACGGACGCCGAGGCCCCTGACGAAGTCGCCGGCGGCCTTGCCGGGCTCGACGGTGCCGTCGTAGGTGATGGTGTGCACCATCCGGAAGGAGTCCGCGCCCGCGTAGAAGTAGAGGCGTACGGAGAACGGCATCCAGGACCGTGAGCCCTTGCGGTGCCTGCCGTCGATGCGGACGACGGCCCGGACCGGCCCGTCCTGTTCCACGACGGCCTCTTCGATGACGCTCTCGTAGCGTTCGTACTTCTCGCCGCCCTGGTCGCCGTCCTCGATCTCGCCCTGGCGTACGAGGACGAGCCGGCCGTCACGGGCTATCTCGGTGGAGCCGCGCGTGACGGTCCTGACGAGGGCGGAGCCGTTCGTTCCGAGCTTGGCGGTGATCACCCCTGTGGAGACGGTGATGGTGCCGCCCTCACGGACCGCCGTGACCTTCTTCGACGGGGCCGCCGGGACGCCGGCGGTGAGGGAGAGCTTCCTGGCGTCGGCCTCGGGCCCCACGGCGTGCGCGGTCCACTTGAGCGAGCCGTCCGGCCAGTAGCCGATCGGCCAGGTCTGGACGGGTACGTCCTTGCCGTCCTCCGTGGACAGCGCGAACGTCTGGTCCTTGGCGTACTGCCCCTTGGGCCAGGGCACGCCGAGCGTGGAGCCGGGGGCCGCGCCGAGGCCGCCGGACTCCAGCCAGGTGAGGGCGACGGGTTCGCCGGTGTGATCCGCGTTCCCGGCCGCGGAGGCGGGGGCGGCGCCGAGGGACCAGCTGAACTGTGCGGCCGCGCCGGCCGCTGCCGCGGCCTTCAGGAGCGTCCTGCGGGGCATCCTGGACATGGTTGTGCCTCTCTCCGTACGGGAATCGGGACAGGGAACGAGCAGGAGGGCGGGTCCGAGGGGTCAGCGGGAGAGCCGTCGCGCCCGCACCGCGGTGGCCGCGGCCGCGACGGCCCCGAGGACGGGGACCGCCAGCGGCAGCACCAGGGCACCGGACAGCACGACGACGGCCATCCCGCAGACGAGGAGGAGGGAGCCGGCCGGGTCGCGCACCGTCGTGCGGCCCGACTCGGCCAGGAGCGTGCTCCAGCGGGCGCCGGGCTCCCAGCACGAAGCGGCGCGCAGGACGGCGACCAGGAGACCGATCATGGCGAGGATGCCGACGGCTCCCACGAAGGAGCCGCCGGGCAGCCCGGCGTCCACGGCCGCGAGGTCGAGCAGGAGCAGGGCCGCGCCGGCCCATACGGCCGCGCCCACGACCCACCCGCCGCGGGCTGCGGCCCGGGCGTCGGCGGCGAATTCGCGCAGGCCGCCCTGCTCGCCGGCGAGGTAGCGGCTCAGGTGCCGGGTCCCCGCGGCGAAGGCCGCGGGGAACGTGACCAGGGGCAGCGCGGCCACGGCGATCCACACGCCGACGAGCAGGCATTCGGAGAACAGGGCGAAGCGGTCCATCACGCGCGGACGCCTCGCCGGGGTCCGGGTCTTCGTCGCCACGGTGCGTCAGCCCTTCAGGCCCGAGGTGGCCATGCCGTCGATCAGGTACCGCTGGAAGGCCACGAAGAAGGCCAGCACCGGGAGCAGGGCGACCAGTGACATGGCGATCATGCCGCCGTAGTCCGCCACCGCGTCCTGGTCGATGAACATCTTCAGCCCCATGGAGACGGTGTACTTGTCCGGCTCGTTGAGGTAGAGCAGAGGGCCCATGAAGTCGTTCCAGGCGTTGATGAACGTGAAGATCGCGCTGGTGACGAGTGCCGGCCGGCAGAGCGGCATGACGATGGACCAGTAGGTCCTCAGGTGCCCGCAGCCGTCCAGCCGCGCCGCCTCGTCGAGCTCCTTGGGCAGGCCGCGCATGAACTGGACCATCAGGAACACGAAGAAGGCGTCGGTTGCCAGGTACTTGCCGATCAGCAGCGGGGTGAAGGTGTTGATCAGCTCCAGCTTCTGGAACAGGACGTACTGCGGAATGATCAGCACGTGGTACGGCAGCAGGAGGGTGCCGATCATGATGGCGAACATGACGTTGCGGCCGGCGAACCGCACCTTCGCGAACGCGTAGGCGGTCAGCGAGCAGGACAGCACCACGCCGATCACGGAACCGACGGCGATGTACGTCGAGTTGAGGAAGAACGTCGAGATCGGGATGTCGGCGATGCCCTCGGTCAGCCGGGTGTAGTTGTCGCCGATCGGGTCGGCCGGGAACAGGTCCAGGGCGCCGATGATCTCGGCGCTGGGCTTGAACGAGGCCCCGATCGTCCACACCACCGGGTAGAGGACCACGCCGAGGATGACGAGCGCGCCGAGGTGCCAGGCGAGTGCGCCGGGTCCCCGGCGCCGTACAGCTGCTGCAAGGAGACTCATCGGCCGCCCTCCTCGTAGTGCACCCAGCGCTTCTGGGACCAGAACAGCACGGCGGTGACCAGGCCGACCGCGAGCAGCAGCAGCCATCCCATGGCCGAGGCGAATCCCATGCGGCTGTTCACGAAGCCTTGTTCGTACAGGTAACAGGTGTAGACGAGCGTGGCGTCGGCCGGTCCGCAGCTGCCGTTGCTGACGATGTAGGCCGAGCCGAAGATCTGGAACGAGTGGATGGTTTCCAGCAGGACGTTGAAGAACAGCACGGGCGAGATCATCGGCAGGGTGATGTGGAAGAACCTGCGCCAGGGGCCGGCTCCGTCCACCTCGGCCGCCTCGTACAGCTCACGCGGCACCTGTTTGAGACCGGCCAGGAAGATGACCATCGGCGCGCCGAACTGCCAGACGGTGAGGGCGATCAGCGCGTAGATGATCATGCTGGGGTCGCCGATCCAGCCGCCGACCTCGACGCCGAACACCTTCTGCGTACGGTCGACGATCGCGTCGTCCGAGAACAGCGCGCGCCAGACGATGGCCGCCGAGACGCTCGCGCCGATCAGGGAAGGGGCGTAGAAGGCCGCCCGGTAGAAGGACTGGCCCCAGCGCTTCTGGGCGAGCAGCATGGCGACGGCGAGCGCCGCGGCCAGCTTGACCGGGGTGCCGATCAGCACGTACCAGGAGGTGACCTTGACCGACTGGCGCCAGCGGGGGTCGGCGAACATGTCGGTGAAGTTCTGCAGGCCGATCCAGCGCGGGGCTTCGAACAGGTTGTACTCGGTGAACGACAGGTACAGCGAGAACACCATCGGACCGGCGACCAGGAACAGGAAGCCCGCGATCCAGGGCGACATGAACAGATAGCCCGCCAGGTTCTCGCCGCTGTCCCGCCGCTTCGGGGGGACGGGCGGCGCGATTCCTCCGGGACCGTTCCGCTTGGCGGCGGAGCGGTCGCCCCCGGTGGCGAGTGCGCCCGGGGAGGTGTGGATGTGAGTCACCACGGTCCTCTCAGTTCGAGGCGAGGGCGGTCTTCGCCTCGGAGAAGAACTGCTTCACGGAGTCCTTCGGCGAGGTCTTGCCCAGGGAGAGGTCGGCGCTGATGCGCAGGAAGGCCGCCTCGATGACGTCCGCGCCGGCGGGGTGCGGGGTAATGGGCTCCAGCACACCCGCGTCGGCGATCGCGGTCTCGTACGCGGCGATGGCCTTGCTGGGCGCGTCGGACGGCTCGTACGCCTCGAACTGCGCGGTGGTGGCGGGCACACCGCGGTCGTATCCCATGATCCGGGCGACCTCGGGGTCGTGGGTCATGAAGCTGATGAAGGTGGCGACCTCGGCGGGGTGCTTGGTGCGGGCCGTTCCGCTCAGCATCAGCGAGCCGAGGTACTGGCCGGTCTTCCTGCCGTCGGTGCTGGGGATGGGCGCGAGGCCGTAGCTGCTCCTGCCCTCCGCGCTGTAGCGGACCGAGAAGTTGTCCCAGGTGAACTCGCCGGCGGACAGGCCCTTGGCGGTCGCCGACGCGGGCTTGATCTGCTCGACCTTGTTGGGGTCGGCATAGAGCCCGGCCTTGACGCGCTCGAGGGCTTCGGTCCAGTACGGCAGCAGTTCGGCCTCGCCGAAGCCCAGGGCGTCCTCCGTGAAGAACGCCTTGCCGTTCTGGCGGAGGATCAGGTCGTAGAGGTACATCACGCCGTGCGGTCCGGCGTCGCCGGCGACGTTCTGCCCGCTCCTGATCTTCCGCAGGCCGGCGTACCAGTCGTCCCAGGTCCAGCCGATCTCGGGTGCGATGCCCGCCTTCTCGTACACCTTCTCGTCGATGACCAGGGCCATCGAGTTGCTGCCGACCGGGACACCGAGCAGCTTGCCGTCGATCTCGGCGAACTTCTCCAGCCCGGAGCGGAAACCGCCGAGGTCGAGGTTGCCCTTCTCGGCCTGAGGGGCGAGGTCGAGGAGGACGTTCTTCGCCTCGTACTTGCGCAGGAAGGTCACGGCGTTCTGGATGACGTCCGGGGGGTTCCCCCCGGCCGCCTGCGTATTGAACTTCTTCCAGAAGTCGGGGTACTGCTGGAAGTCGGTCTTCACCTTGATCTTCGGGTGCTTCTTCTCGAAGAGCCCGACGCAGCTCTGGATCTTCTTGGCGCGGTCGTCCGCGCCCCACCACGAGTGCCGGATGGTGACCGGGCCGCCGGAACCGCTGCCCGATCCGCAGCCTGCCGCCGTAAGCCCGAGACCGGCCGCCGAGAGGCCGGCCAGCTTCAGCATCTGCCGCCTGTCCATGCCGTTGTTCCGAGACATAGCTCGCCCCCACCGTTCGCATTGAATCGTTTTAGAAAGCGCTTGCTGGGTCAAAGTAAGGAGCGGCAGGGAGCGCGTCAACGGTTAGGACGAAATTTCGGCGGCACGACGACAGACCGAACAAGGGGCGCGGGGGCCGAGGGTGCGCGCACACGGAAACACCGATGGCCCGGAAGCTTCTCAGAAGCTTCCGGGCCATCGGTCCGGGGTGGGCGATACTGGGTTCGAACCAGTGACCTCTTCGGTGTGAACGAAGCGCTCTCCCACTGAGCTAATCGCCCCGGCGCACGGCAAACATTACCCCATGTCAGCGGTGCCCCAGGACCATCACCGGGTCACCGCTCGATCTTCCACGGCATCACTATGCCGAACTTCCAGACGTAGATCCCGACCAGCACCGCGATGATCACGAGCCCCACGGTGGTGAGGATGATGTTGCGCCTCCGGACCTTGGGGTCGAGGGCGCGCTGGGCGGCTTCGGTGACCTTGCGCCGGGTCCAGCGCAGGACGAGCTGCGCCCAGACGAACTCGGTCGCCCAGATCGCCATGCCGCCGAAGATCACCAGCCATCCCGGACCGGGCAGCGGCAGCATCACGATGCCCGCCCCGACCACGGCGAGACCGACGATGAAGATCCCGGCCTGCCAGCTCAGGTGCAGCACCCGCGACCCCTTGATGAACCCGGGCGCCCGCGAGCCCAGCTCGCGCTCCGCCGCCTGCCCGTCCCCCGCAGCGGACCGAGGGGCCACCGTCGCGGCGACCTCTTTCCGCTCGTCACTCTCCGCGTTCATGGGGCCCAACCTACCGGAAGCGCGATCGTCACCGGAATGGACGCATGACCCAAAGTTACACACCGCTGGACGAGCGACCTGAAGCACGACAAATAGGTCAGAGGGGTTTACAACGCCACCGTAGGTGGCATGTCGATTTCGCCGACGTGCGAATCCCCGAGCGCACACTGAGCGAAAGGCCCTGGCGCTTATGAACACCACGGTCAGCTGCGAGCTGCACCTGCGCCTCGTTGTGTCGAGCGAGTCCTCACTGCCTGTACCCGCGGGCCTGCGGTATGACACGGCCGATCCCTATGCCGTGCACGCCACCTTCCACACCGGAGCGGAGGAGACGGTCGAATGGGTTTTCGCCCGTGACCTCCTTGCCGAGGGGCTGCACCGGCCCACCGGCACCGGAGACGTCCGCGTCTGGCCATCACGGAGTCACGGCCAAGGCGTCGTCTGCATCGCGCTGAGCTCCCCGGAGGGCGAAGCCCTGCTGGAAGCCCCGGCGAGGGCTCTGGAGTCGTTCCTGAAGAGGACCGACGCCGCAGTCCCACCGGGCACCGAGCATCGTCACTTCGACCTCGATACGGAGCTCTCGCACATCCTGGCCGAGAGCTGAGCCAGGCAGAGAGCTGCGGGACGCCGTCCGACTCGGGGCGACGGCGTCGCGCGGACAACCTCATAGGGCAGACACCGGCGCCGTCGCCGCGGAACCCACCGCGGCGGCGGCGCCGCTGCGCGCCGGCCGGGGCGAGGGGCGGAACACCGGCGGCCGGTGGCCGGGGACGCGAGACAGCAGAGTGGCCGGCCGTCCGGGCGGCGGGCAGCGATCGCCGCACCGCCAGCACCACCAGCACCTTGCCGCCTCCGCCGTCACCACCGGAGCCGCCCCCAAGGCCACCAGGAGGCCATCACGGCCCCGGCGGCGCAGGCGGCCGGGAAAAGGGCCTCCCCCACCCCCTCGGGCCGCACCGGGCCCTGAGCGCCTTCGCCGAGCCAGTAGAGTCAGCCGCCATCGGCGGACACCCGTCCGCCGGAGGCCAGGGAGCGAAGCGTGCTGATCCCACACGACACCCGGATCGCCCTCGACACGGTGGTCGATCTGGTGAACACCGCACCGGAGGGCGACACGGGCGACGGGCTCGCCGAGCTCTCCGCGCTCTACGCCTTCGCGGAGCGCCATGACATCAGCGGCGTCGGAACTCTCGGCGAGAAGGACCTGCGCGCCGTGCAGGACGTCCGGGGCCGGTTCGCCGAGATATTCGCGGCACCCGACGCCCGCACCGCGGCGGACCTCGTCAACGGCCTGGTGGCCGCGGCCGGCACCACGCCGCAGCTCACGAACCACGACGGCTACGACTGGCACGTGCACTACTTCGCGCCGGACGCCTCCGTCGCGGACCACCTCGCGGCCGACTGCGGCATGGCCCTCGCCTTCATCGTCGTGGCCGGCGAGCAGGAACGGCTGCGGCGCTGCGAGGCCCCGGACTGCAGGGACGCCTTCGTCGACCTGTCGCGCAACCGCTCCCGCCGCTACTGCTCGAGCCGCACCTGCGGCAACCGGCTCCATGTCGCCGCGTACCGGGCCCGGCGCCGGGAAGCGGCGGGCTGACCTCCCGCTCCCTGACCTCCCGGCCCACCGGCCGGGAGGTGGCCGGCTCCTGGGCGCGGTGGGCATCCGGGCGCGCCGGCCGCTCACAGGAGAAAGAGATCGTGCAGGGCCGCCATCAGCAGGAGGCCGCCGACGACCGTCAGGAAGATCATCAACGGGGGCTGGGAAAGGGCGAAGAGGCAGCCGCGCGGCTCTTCGGCAGGGGGTGCGGGGGCATCGCCCCGGGAGGTGTCCACCATCTCGTAGCGATCATGACGCAGAGCGGCCCTGTTGGCGATCAACAGAGCCTTTCACAGGGAGAGTTCACCCATTCCGGGATGGACACGATTCGCTCCCGCGTCCGAGGGTCCCTCGTACGTTCGCCCCGCGCACATCGGCAGCGGCGGCCGGCGGGACCAGCAGGTGCGGCTCCCCGCCCCGTCGCCGCGGTCAGCGCGGGGCGGCGCTGGACGCGCGCACGACGAGTTCCGGCTGGAGCACCACGCTCCGGTGCCGGTGGCTTCCGTTCGCGTCGTCCGCCTCCTCCAGGAGGAGCTCCGCCGCCATCCTGCCCATCACCACGGCGGGCTGACGGACCGAGGTGAGGGGCACGGCGGCGGCCGCGGCGAATTCGATGTCGTCGTAGCCGACGATGGCGACGTCCTGCGGCACCCGCACACCGGCGGCGTACAGCGACTGCAGGACGCCGAGCGCCAGCAGGTCGTTGGCGCAGAACACGGCGGTCGGCCTGGGTACGAGGCCGAGCAGCCTGGCCCCGGCGTCGCGGCCCGCCGCCACGTCCAGGCGGTCGGACGGGATCTCGACGAGTGCCTCGGGGCCGAGCCCAGCCTCGGCGAGCGCCGCGAGGGCGCCCTCCCGTCGGTCCCTGATCTGGTGCAGGTCGCCGGGGCCGCTCACATAGGCGACGGAGCGATGCCCCGCCGAGACGAGGTGCCCGACGGCGAGCGTGCCGCCGCGTACGTCGTCGACGGAAACGGCACAGCTCTCGGTGGACGCCGCCACCCTGTCGACCAGCACATAGGGAATCCGGTGGCGGGCGAAGGCTTCGAGATTGCCGCCTGTGGCGTCCGCCGGGGTGACCAGCACGCCGCAGACCCGCTGCTCGGCGAAGAGCCCGAGATATTCGGCCTCCTCCTCCTGGCTCTGACCGCTGTTGCAGACCATCACGCCGAGACCGGCTTCCCGTGCCGTGCGCTCCGCGCCGCGGGCGATGTCCACGAAGAAGGGGTTGCCCATGTCCAGCACGAGCAGGGCCATGATGCGGCTGCGGCCCGCCCTGAGCTGCCTGGCCGACTCGCTGCGTACGTATCCGAGCTCCTCGATCGCCGCCAGCACACGGGCCCTGGTGTCGGGAAGCACCGCCTCGGGACGGTTGATCACGTTGGAGACCGTGCCCACCGAGACTCCGGCCTGCCGGGCCACGTCCTTGATCCCTGCCACACGCCCCACTTGCCCTGCCCCACTGATGCGTTCGGCGCCGCGCGTCGGCGCCGGTCCCTGAATCCACGGACGGACATACGGCGTGGTCCGTCGCGCCGTCGCCCGGACCGCGCCCGCCGGATTGAATTGTTTCAATCCGTTCGGGACGCTAACCGCAAGCGCGGTATACCGTCAAGATCAGGGCAACGCGACTCGAAATATACCGAGGGGCTGGGCACGCGCGGGACTTTCGGCACCCCCAGTGCGAGCATGAATCGATTCACACCCCACTCACCGCCCATCCACGCGAGGCGGACGGCCGCGGGCCGGCGGGCGAGGGGCGGCTCGTCAGATCCCGTGCTTCTTGAGGATCGCCTCGATGTCGCTGAAGTCGTCACCGGGCGCGGCCGCCTGCTGAGGCTTCTTCCGCCCCGTGTCCTTCGCCTGCGGGACGGAAGCCCCGGCGCCGGATGTCAGCGACGGCGACGACGCGGCCGGCTCGACGGCGGCCCCGCGCTCCGCGGCCCGCGCGGCCTTGCGCTCCCCGCGCGTCGAGCCTCTGCGGCGCTCCACTGCCCGCGTGGTCATGAAGAGCAGCCAGGCCGCGGCCAGCAGCGCGAATCCGATCCAGACGCTCGGCTTGAAGACGATGCCCGACACCCAGTCGACGACACCGGTCATCACCAGGCCGACGGGCACCAGCGAGTAGGCGGCGATCCTGGTCGCCGTGAGGAACCGCTTTCGGTACGCGGTGATGGCGGCGATACCCAAACCGGCCGCCGACACCGCGGAACAGATGGTCTCGGCAAGCATCGGGGCCTCCAGCAGTCGGTTGCGTCCCTTCCATCCTGCACCGGCGGCAGCCGGCGGGGCCACGACGCGGGACCGCATCAGGGTCATCTCAGGGCCGCGCTCCTCCCCAGGTCCCGATTGGGAAGCGCCCGTCCGGCCTGAAAGACTGATTCCATGAGCGATTCCCCCTCCGCAGCGCCGGTCGTCCTCGACCTCTGGTGCGAGCTCGAGTGCCCCGACTGCCATCAGGCACTCTCCGACGTCCACGCCCTCCGCGCCCGCTACGGCGACCGGCTGGAGATCAGGCTGCGCCACTTCCCGCTGGAGAAGCACAAGCACGCCTACGCAGCGGCACAGGCCGCGGAGGAGGCCGTCGACCAGGGCAAGGGGTGGCCGTACATCGAGGCCGTGCTGGCCCGCACCGCCGACCTCGCCCGCGCGGGTGAGCCGCTGCTGCTCGAAGTGGCAGGCGAACTCGGCCTGGACGCCGAGGAGTTCGACACCGCGCTGATCGACGGCCGGCATCTGCTGATCGTGGACGCGGACCAGGCCGAAGGCAAGGCGATCGGCGTCACCGGGACTCCGACCTATGTGATCGGCGACGAGCGGCTGGACGGCGGGAAGAGCCAGGAGGGGCTGCGCGCGCGCATCGAGGAGATCGCCGACCGCCTGCTCGCCGCCCGGGGCTGACCGGCAGGGCCTTCCGGCGGCCGGTCAGAGCGCCTTGGCCAGGTTGTACTGCGTCACCTCGTAACCGAGCGACTCGTACAACCGCAGAGCCGGCGTGTTGGTGGCGAAGACGTGCAGGCCGAGCAGGCCGAGACCGGCGTCGAGCGTGATGTCCTCCGCGAGGTGCATCAGCGCCCGGCCGTAACCGAGCCCCCGGTGCTCCTCGCGCACCTCGATGTCGAACACGTAACCCAGGTCGTCGCCGTCCGGTGTCTCGCGCCGGGCCACCCAGACATGGCCCACGACGACTCCGTCGTGGAGGAGGACGTGGAAGTACATGCCGGGGGTGGCCAGGCCGTCCGGCAGGTTCGTGGTGTGATCGGTCTCGGCCTTGCGCCGGGCCTGCTCCTCGGGCACGCCGCGCTCCGCCCACTCCTGCGCGTACGTCCCGACGCTGGTGGCCTCCCACGCGTCGTACTCCTGATCCGTCATGGGCCGCCCGGTGATCCCGCTGGGCAGCGCGGGAGCGGTCCGCCGCAGGCGCTTCAGCATGTTCCGGCTGCGCTCGGTGTAGCCGAGCACGGCCGCCAGGGCCCGGGCGGCGTGGTTGTCCGCGGTGGCCACCACGCTCACCCGGGTACAGCCCCAGCCGCGGAGCACCTCCTCGGCGGCGAGCGCGGCGATGGTCCCGCGGCCCCGCCTCCGGTGCGCTTCCTCGATGCCGAGTGACCGCAGCACGCCGGCCGAAGGGCCGAACGCCGGATCGGTGGAGATGTCGACGGCGCCCACCGGCCGCCCGTTGTCGCACACGTCGTACGTGCGTGCCCGCGCGCCGTCGGCGCCTTGCTGGGCCGGCCCGGCCGGCCGGATGGTCGTGGTCATCAGGGTGTTCTATCCGCTGGGCGGCGGGCCGTCACCCCTTTTACGGATTCCGGTGCCGGGGCCCGCGACCACGAAGGCCCGGGCTCACGGATCGAGATCGTCCGCCGCGCGCTCGTCGAAGACCCTCATGGCCTTCGCCGTCACGGGCCCGGGGGCGCCGGGCAGTTCCCGCCCGTCGACCCGGTGGACGGCCTGGATGTCGCGGAGCGTGGAGGTCAGGAAGATCTCCTCGGCCCGCTCGAGCACGTCCAGCGGGAGGTCGGTCTCCTGCGCACCGGTCCACTCAACGCACAGGGCGCGGGTGATCCCCGCCAGGCATCCCGAGGTGACGGGAGGCGTGTGGATGCGCCCGTCGAGGACGACGAAGACGTTGGAGCCGGTGCCCTCGCAGAGCTGCCCGACCGTGTTGGGGAAGAGCGCCTCCGAGGCTCCGTGCTCATGGGCGCGCGCGAGCGCGACGACGTTCTCGGCGTAGGAGGTGGTCTTGAGGCCCGTCACCGCGCCGCGTTCGTTACGCGTCCAGGGGACGGTGACCACGGCCGTGCTGTCCGGGCGGCGCGCCGCCTCACCCAGGGCGACGACCAGGCTGGGCCCGGCGTCGCCGCGGTCGGAGCCGAGCGGCGAGAGGCCACCGGTGTACGTGATCCTCAGCCGGCCGAGCTCCATGGGGTTGGCCTCGATGACGGCCGCGACCGCGCGGCGGACCTCGTCGTGGCCGGGGTCGGCCAGTCCCAGACCCCGTGCCGAGCGCGTCAGCCGGTCGAGGTGCCGGGTGAGGGCGAAGGGGCGGCCCCCGGCGACCCGGACGGTCTCGAAGATGCCGTCGCCCACGGTCAGGCCGTGATCGAGCACCGACAGCCGGGCGTCGTCGGCGTCCCGCAGTCCGCCGTTGACCCAGATCCTCATGACGTGGTCCTTCCTGTCTGCTCGTATGCGCCCGACGCTACAGCGAGCAGCCGGGATGCCTTGAGCTCGGTCTCCGCCCATTCGCGCGCCGGGTCGGAGCCCCAGGTGATGCCGGCCCCGGTGCCGAAGCGGAGGAGGGGCGCGGTCCCGGTGCGGTCGATCCAGAAGGTCCGTATGCCGACGGCCAGCTCCGCGGTGCCCCGGTCGGCGTCCACCCAGCCGACCGCTCCGCAGTACGGTCCCCGGGGGGCCGTCTCCAGGGCCTCGATGATCCGCAGCGCACTGGACTTGGGCGCGCCGGTGACGGATCCCGGCGGGAACGCCGCGGTGAGCAGCTCCGGCCATCCGGCTCCGTCGGCGAGCCGTCCGCGCACGGTGGAGACGAGATGGACGAGACCCGGGTGCTTCTCCAGGACGCAGAGATCGGGAACGCTCACACTGCCGGGCACGCAGACACGGCCCAGGTCGTTGCGGACCAGATCCACGATCATCACGTTCTCCGCGTGGTCCTTCTCCAGCAGGTCGTCCTCGGTGCGCCCGGTGCCCTTGATCGGACCGGATTCGACGGTCCGGCCGTGGCGTGCGAGGAAGAGCTCGGGGGACGCGGTGGCTATCTCCACGCCGTGCTCCGGAAGCCGGACCGTACCCGCGTACGGGGCGGGGTTGCCGCGGGCGAGCAGGGCGGTGAGGGCGTCCACGTCGGCGTCCGGGCCGGGCAGCGGCGCGGACAGGACCCGGCAGAGGTTGGCCTGGTAGACCTCGCCGGCCGCGATGTGTTCGCGGATCGTTCGTACGCCGGCCGTGTAGGCGTCCTCGTCGAGTGAGGTCGTCCAGTCCTCCGGGGCAGGCCCGCGCCAGGCCCCGGGGACGGGGAGCGGCACTTCTCCGGACCGGACGTCGGCGAAGCGGGCACAGACCAGTCGGCCCTCGAAGTCCGCGCATACCGCCCAGAAGCCGGATGATTCGAGAGCCGCGGGATCGCTGGTGACGTCCCGCAGACCGGAGGCGACGAGGCCACCGAAGCGGGCGAGGGGGGTGAGGTGGCGCACGGATACGAGTCTAGGACGGCGCGCGATGACCTGCGGCGGGCGGCGTCGGTGCAGCACGCTGCGCAAACGCGTTTTTGTGCTGGCCCGGGAATCCGCTAGAGTTCAACACGTCGCCGGGACGCGTGAGCCGACCGGGAAAGACAAGCGGACGTAGCTCAGTTGGTAGAGCGCAACCTTGCCAAGGTTGAGGTCGCCAGTTCGAACCTGGTCGTCCGCTCGCAGAAGATGGGGGATTTTTCCCGAACCCCCATCCCTGGTGGAGTGGCCGAGAGGCGAGGCAACGGCCTGCAAAGCCGTCTACACGGGTTCAAATCCCGTCTCCACCTCCAAGGACGATTAGCTCAGCGGGAGAGCACTTCCCTGACACGGAAGGGGTCACTGGTTCAATCCCAGTATCGTCCACCGGTCCGTAAGGACCCCCGCGCGATTAGCTCAGCGGGAGAGCGCTTCCCTGACACGGAAGAGGTCACTGGTTCAATCCCAGTATCGCGCACGCAGTACACGCAGGTTCACCCTGCGCGATTAGCTCAGCGGGAGAGCGCTTCCCTGACACGGAAGAGGTCACTGGTTCAATCCCAGTATCGCGCACCGCCCGAAAGCCCCGGTCGTCTCGACGACCGGGGCTTTCGTCATGGCCGGTGGGGGTCAGCCGGTGAAGAGCTGGGTGGCCTTGCGGACGAGCTCGTACAGCCCGTAGGCGAACGGGACGGCGACCCATAGCCAGACGAACGTCATGAGCGGCTTACGACTGCTGGTGGACACGGGGGCTCCCTTCCGGTGCCTCGTGGAAGCGTGCGTGGACCGGGCGGATGCACTCGTTGGCGACGAAGCCGATGACCAGGAGCCCGATCATGATCGTGAGGGAGGTCCCGTAGAGGCTGGGGCCGCTGTGCCCCGCACGCTCCCCCGCATCCGCGACCCGGTTGACGATCAGCGGGCCGAGCACCCCGGCCGTGGACCAGGCGGTGAGCAGCCGGCCGTGGATGGCTCCCACCTGGTACGTGCCGAAAAGGTCCCGCAGGTAGGCGGGAGCGGTCGCGAAGCCTCCGCCGTAGAAGGAGAGGATCACGAGCGCGCAGCAGATGAAGAGCGGCTTGGAGTCGTTGCCCAGCTGGGCGATGACCACGTACATGAGGGCGCCCACGCCGAGGTAGACCCGGTACATGTTCTTGCGGCCGATCAGGTCCGAGGTGGAGGACCACAGGAGGCGGCCTCCCATGTTGGCCAGGGAGAGCAGGGCGACGAAGCCCGCCGCCGCGGAGACCGAGACCGGGGTGGAGGTGTCGGCGAAGAAGTCCTGGATCATGGGCACGGCCTTCTCGAGGATGCCTATGCCCGCGGTGACGTTCATGCAGAGGACCACCCACAGACACCAGAACTGCGGTGTGCGCAGGGCGTTGCGGGCGGAGACCTGGGCGTTGGTGACGAGCCTGCGGGTCTCCTGCTTCGGCTGCCAGCCGTCGGGGAGCCAGCCGTCCGCCGGCACACGCACGAGGAGGACGCCGAGCGTCATGAAGGCGGCGTAGACGACACCGTGGACCAGGAAGGCCGTGGCGATGCCGGAGCGGTCCGTTCCGAAGCTCTCCAGCATCCCGGTGGACCAGGGCGAGGCGATGAGGGCTCCGCCGCCGAATCCCATGATGGCGATGCCGGTCGCCATGCCGGGGCGGTCGGGGAACCACTTGATCAGGGTGGAGACCGGCGAGATGTAGCCGATGCCGAGGCCAATGCCGCCGATGAAGCCGTAGCCGAGGACGACGAGCCAGTACTGGCCGGTGGCGGCGCCGAGCGCGGCGACGAGGAAACCGGAGGAGAAGCAGACGAGGGAGACGAACATCGCCCAGCGGGGCCCGTTGCGTTCGACGAGGGTGCCGCCGAAGGCGGCGGAGAGGCCGAGCATGACGATGCCCAGCTGGAAGGGGAGAGCGCTTGCGGTGCCCGATAGACCGAGGGCGGATTCGAGCGGGGGTTTGAACACGCTCCAGGCGTAGGCCTGTCCGATGGAGAGGTGCACGGCGAGCGCGGCGGGTGGCACGAGCCAGCGGCTCCACCCCGGGGGCGCGACAGTTCGGGACCTGTCGAGGAAGTTCATGGACCCGAACTCTAGGCATCGGTACCGGTCATGACTAGATCATGACCGCAATCCGGTCGACCGTATGCAATGCGGGCCCGGGCACCTGCCCCGGACCCGCATTGCGGCACTGCCCGCCGTGAAGACGGGTCAGGAGCTGAACAGCATCCGGCCGAAGCTCTTCTGACGGTGGTGGTGGCCGCCCTGGTGCGGCGCTCCCCAGGCGGGGGCCGGCGCGGCGGGGTACGCCTGCGGGGCGGCCGGGTACGCC
>NZ_MAPV01000105.1 GCF_001700505.1 Streptomyces mutomycini | reverse complement strand
GGCGATCGAGCTGGCGATGGCGTCGAAGATCCTCGAAGCCCGCCTGGCGCAGGCGCAGACACTCCCGGGCGACAACCCGATCCAGGCGAAGCTCCGGGCGAAGAAAGTCGCCTGGAAGCTCAAGCGGGCTGGCGACGGGGCCACGGCCACGGCGAAGAACGCGGTCGCCGCCTATGGGGCCTTCACCCGCGAGTACGCCGACCTGATGCGCCCGCGTCCGCAGCGCACCGCGACCACCAGCCCGTTCAAGTTCTGAGAGGCGGTACCGACATGGCACGCAGGACACGGACCGCCGATCAGACCAACGACCTGGTGCTTCACGACGACGCCAGCCGCCGGAGCTCCGGCAAGGGCGGCTGGCTCTGGAACCAGGCCAAGCCCTACGCCTCCCCGTGGATCGTCACTGGCGGTGCCGGTCTCGTCGGCTGCGGCGCGAACGTCATGTGGGGCGACTCCCCTTGGGCGGGCGTCGGCCTCACCCTCGCGTCGGTCGGGCTGACGGCCGCGACCTGGTGGGCGGGCAAGATGACCGGCCCCCAGCGCCGCCTGCACTCCGCGATCACCGTGGCGGCCGGGACGAGCTGGGTGACCGCCGCAGCGCTCTCCGGCCCGCTGTCCGGCCCGCTCCCCGACCTCTACCTGATGGGCGGCGCGTCGCTCGCCCTGTCGTGGAACATCCGCAAGGTCATGCGGTTCAACGACACCGACACCGCCTCGTCCGACTCGGACAAGGGTCTGCTGGAGAAGGTCGGTCTGGCCCGCACGAAGCTCAAGAACGTGCAGGTGGAGCCGAACCGGGTCACCGTCCCGTACGAGCTCCCGGCCGGTGAGCTCACCAACGACGACGTAGCGAAGGCGATCCCGAGGATCGCGTCCGCCCTCGATGTCCCGACCACCGCCATCCGCGTTCAGCACGACCCGGACTCTGCCAGGAAGGGCCAGTTCGTCATCGTGCCTGAGGACATGCTCAAGACCCCGACCGTGTGGCCCGGCCCGTTCGCCCCCGGCGAGTCCGTCGCGGTGCCGCTGCGGATCGGCGTCTACGACGACGGCTCCGACCTAGTGCTGCCCGTCCTGGACGCGATCCACATCCTCATCATGGGGATGACCGGCTCCGGCAAGACCGAGGGCGCCCTGGACGTCCTCTTCGAGCTGCTGTCGCGCAAGGACGTCGTCGTGTGGCTCGCCGACGCGGCGAAGGCCGGGCAGGACTTCCAGCCGCTGCTCCCGGCCGTCGACTGGGCCGCGCTCGACACCCCCTCCGCCGGGGCGATGATCGCGGCCGTCCAGGCCGTCATCCCCGCCCGTACCGCCTGGCTGCGGGACCACGGCTACCGCGCGTGGGAGCCCGCCGCCGCGCAGAAGCAGACCAGCCCCAAGCACTCGTGCGCTTCGGCCGGCGCCTGCGGCTGCCCCGGAATGCCGTACCTCGTCGCGTGGATGGAGGAGGCGGCAAAGCTGCTCCGCGACCTGGGCGACGACGTGTTCACCGGCATTGCCCAGGAGGCCCGGTCCGCCGGTGTCTCCCTGGTCGTCTCGATGCAGCGCGCCTCCGGCTACCAGCTCTCCACCGACACCCGCGCCTCGCTCCCCGCGGCTATGTGCTTCGGCGTCCGGGGCGACGACGCCGGATTCGCTCTCCCGGAGGAGGTCCTGGAGGCCGGAGCCAACCCGGCCGCGTGGGGCAACAAGCGCAAGGGCTACGTGTACATGGTCTCCGCCGGAGTCGACGAGGACCTCTACGCCAACCCGGCCCGCACCTTCTGGACCGGCCCGTCCGGCGTGTACGAGAAGGCCGCCGCCTGGATCGTCCAGCAGTTCGCGGCCGTCCGCTCCCCCATCGACCCCGTCACCGAGGGCGCCGCCGCCCGCGTCGCCGGGGACCTCTTCACCAACCGCCAGGCCCGCGCCGGGTCCCCGGCCGCGCCCGTCACGCCGCCCGTGCTGTCCGAAGAACAGGAGTCCGTCCAGGCGGTCGCCGCGCTCGTCGACACCGAGGACGCCGCCCTGGACGCCACGGCCGAACTGCCAGCGGTCGGCCACAACACCGAGATTCCGGCGGCCAAGCCGTCGACCGAGGAAGCCCGCGAACTCCTCGAAGAGATGGTTTCGATGCTCGCCTCGGTCGGGCCGGGCGTCGTCGCGGTGAAGGACCTCAAGCCCTACCTGGAGCAGATCGGCCGGGACCGCTCCTGGGTCTCCAAGGAGATGAAGCGCCTCGCCGAGGAGGGCCGCCTGGCCCCCACCGGCGAAGAGGGTGTCTACCGCCTCGTGCCCGTCCTCGCCGGGGTCTGACGGCCGCCGCACACCCGCACACCCCCGCACAGCCGCACAGTGCGAATCCCCACGTCACATGGCGTGTGAATCACCCCGCATACCCGGCCGCACACCCCCCCCGCACACGCAGTGAGGCCGGTCCGGCAGCAACCGGACCGGCCCCTCGATCCCCACGGAGGTAACCCGTGAGCACCGACCCCCAGTATCCCGGCCTTACCGACTCCCAGGCGTCTGCCGAGGCGTCGCGGCTGATCCGGGAGGCGTACCAGCAGGCGCCCGAGCCGCAGTTCGTGACCAGCTTCCGCGACCGGTCCGAGCTCCCCGTCATCGGAGACACGCCTCCCGTCCCGCAGCCGGACTCCCGGATCGTCCCGCAGTGGGCGGCCGGGGTCGCCGTCGCCAGCATCGGCGTCGGCGCCGGCGTCACCGGACTCGGCTGCGGTGCCTGGCTCGTGCTCCAGGGCCTGGCCTCCGTCACGCTGCTCGGCGTCCTCACCGTCACGCTCCCGCTCGCCGGACTCGCCGCCGTCATCACGGCCGCCGGATCCGCGGTTGCCCGCGCCCGGTCCGCCACGACCACGAACATCTACCGGGGCACCGTCGTTCAGCGCACCGAGGTCACCGCGACCGCCCGCGGGATGCTCTCCCGCGCGAAGGCGGGGCGGTGACCATGCAGATCTCCACTCAGGCTCAGATCGAGCAAGCGGAGAAGGTGCTCCGCTTGTCCTGGGTCATCGTGTTCGGCGTCATCCTGTTCAGTGTCTTCACGGTCACGCCGCTCGTCGAGGCGTCCACCCCGAAGGGCTGGGAGTGGTCGGCGCCGATCCTGCCGCTCGTCGTCGACGTGGCCGTCGTCATCTCGATCAGGGTCGACGCCATCGTGTCCCGGCTCGGCGGCTCCACCACCGGCTGGCCGCTCGCCCTGCGGGTGCTCACCGGCGGTGCCTCCGTCGCGCTCAACATCGGGCACTCTGTGCTCAAGGGCGACTGGGTCGGTGCGCTCGTCCACACGGCCGCCCCGATGGTGCTCATCGTCGTGGCCGAGGCGTCGCTCAAGTGGCGCCGTGAGATCGCGGCCGCCACCACCCGCATCGAGGCCGAGCTCCGTGAGCAGGCAGAGAATCGCAAGCGTGAGCGCGAGGAGCGTGAGGCGTGCTCACGGGCGGACAGGGAGGCCGAGCGAGCCGACCGTGAGGCCCGCGAGACCGCTGCCCGTGAGGCAGAGAGGGAGGCCCGTCTGGAGGCTGCGGCCGAGCGTGAGCGGGAGCGTGAGCACACCGCCCGGATCGAGCGGGAGACCCGTGAGCATGAGGCCCGGCTCGCCCGTGAGGAGCGCGAGGCCGAGGCCGAACGCGAGGCGCTCCGGCTGAGCGCAGCTGCAGACCAGAGGCGGGAAGAGGCCGACCGAGCCGAGCGTGAGCGCCGCCGGGAGGAGGAGCAGCAGGAGCGGGAGCGCAAGGCCAAGGAAGCCGCGCAGAAGGCCGAACGAGACCGTAAGGAGGCCGAGGCCCGCAGGCCCGCCCCGGCACCCGTGAGCGCGGCCGTGAGCACCCCCCGCCCGGCCGTGAGCGCCACGGTGAGCACCCCCGCTCACGACGATGGCAAGCCCACCAAGATGAGCGAGACAGACGCCCGCCAGGCCGTCACCGAAGCCATCCGAGAGGGCCGCTCACAGCGACAGGTCGCAGCGCTCACCGGATGGTCCACCGGGTGGGTGGCCAAGCGGTTCCAGGAGCAGGAGCCGCCCCAGTTTGAGATGAGCGCCTGACATGGCGACGATCCCGATGTACCAGAAGCGGCTCGCCCCGGCCGGTCTCATGACCCGCCGTCAGCTCCGTGCCGCCGGGCTCCGGCCCGGCGGACACGACCCCGTCGCCCAGCTCCGGTACTACCGGCGCGGCTGGCAACTCGCCTATCTCTACGACGTCAGCCTGGCCCGTCCGATCAGGCCGATGACCCCGGGCCGCTGGCGGACCCTCGAAGCGATGATGCGGGCCCGCCGTACATGCCCGGCCTGCTCCACCGTCCGCGAGTACTGCATCCCGCGCTCGCTCGGCACCTGCCCGCCGTGCGCCGACCTCGGACTCACGGCATGAGTCCCGCGGTTTGGCCCCCGGCCCTGGACTGGAAGAGCGCCGCGCACTGGGACTACGACGCCGAGGAGACGGGCGCCCCCCGGCCGTGCGTCCTCTGCGGGAAGCCCAGCCTCCTCCTGTCCGAGAAGGGCGAGCCCTGCCACAAGGTCTGCGCCGAGGGCTGGTTCGAGCAGCACCCCGAAGCGTGGGCCGTCTATGAAGCACAGCGGGACCGGAAGAAGACCACCGCCCAGGAGGTGCTCGTCGAGCCGGTCATCGGATCCGACGACAGCGGCCTCTTCGAGACGGCGGCCTGACGCACTGAAGCCCCGCCGGCACTTGGCCGCGCGGGGCTTCTTCCGACCTATCAGATCCCACCGGCCGCAGGGGTACCGGGCGAGGCAGGGGCAACGAATGGCCCATCAGATGCAAGGATCAGTCTCAGAAATGAGCGGAGCGGTCCGGACACCACATCCGAACCGCTCTGTGAGTCCCCCGCCCGGCTGCTAAGACGAGAACCAGAGGACCCAACGCTGTGTCCAGCGTAAGCGACGCTTTGGCGTCTGCAACACCCACGACTTCTGACGCGCCGCGTTCAGCCGTGCGCAGCCCGGCCGGACCTCGGTGCCACTGCGGCACCCAGCTTGTCCACACGAAGGGCAAGCGGCCCCGTGTGTACTGCTCCGAAGCCTGCAAAAAGCGGGCAAAGCGGGCAATTGTGCGTGGTGAGGCCCTGCCCACCTCCGGCCAGGTGAGCGGCACCTCCCGCACCAAAAAGGGACGCGGCCTTGGTACTACCGCGAGAACTACGGACATGCAGGTCAGCGGCTTGCCCGAGGCGGGCAAAAGGGACGCTGGCTTTAGCGGAGGCGTCCCGGGCGCGCGGCCGGAGACCGGCACGGACACGGCGGCGCGCGACGCGGCGTTCCTCCTCAGGGAGGCCCTCCGTCCGGTGTCCGGCCTCCAGCGGCTCGCGGACTGTGGGCTCTCCGTCCTCGCGGGCGGCGTCACCCCCGTGATCCGTAACGGGCGGGCTGGGTTCGCCGGGGTCGTCACCTGCGGCTCGGTCCACGTCTGCCCCTGCTGTTCCACCTCGATCCGCCGCGTACGGCAGGACGAGCTGGAGCAGGTGGGGGAGTTCTGGGAGTGCCAGAGCTGCGGCCTGGTGATGATGACACTCACCATGCGCCACTACCGCCGTGATCCGCTCGCGGACCTGGTGGAGAAGCAGCGCGAGGCATGGAAGCGCGGCTTCGGCCAGAACGCGGGCCGGGCCTGGCGCGATGCGAAGAAGATGTACGGCGTCCGCGGCTTCGTCCGGGCCTGGGAGGTCACCCACGGCGAGAACGGGTGGCACGCCCACTATCACGTGCTCCTGTTCCTGGCCCGGCCCCTGGCGACCGGTCAGGTCCAGGAGCTCCAGCACCTCGCCTTCGAGATCTGGGCCGCCGCGCTCGTCAAGGCCGGGGCCCGGATGCCGATCGAGATCAGCGAGAAGGACGGCAAGCCCGTCGCCGTGAAAATCGACGCCCCGGACCGGGGCGAGTCCGGCAAGCTCGCCCGCTACCTGATGAAGGGCCAGGACGGGAAGAGCCGCTGGGGCATCGCCCAGGAACTGACCCGGCAGGACATCAAGCAGGGCCAGGGCGGGCACCGCACGCCCTTCGAGATCGCCCGCGCCGCCACGGTCCAGGACGCCGACCCGATCGAGGTACGGCTCTGGCAGGAGTTCGTCCAGGCCGCCGTTGGCATCCGCGCCCTGTACTGGTCCAACGGACTGCGCGCGCTGCTCAAGGAGATGGGCTTCGAGCTGGACGACCGCGCTGACGGCACGGTTGCCGCCGACGAGGCGTCCGCCGGAACCCCGCTCGCCCGTATCCCCGCCTCGACCTGGTACCGCTACATCGCCCGGCACCCGGGCCGACCCTTGGCCCTGCTGCACGCTGCGGAGGAGGGCGGGGCCGCCGCCGTACGCGCCCTGATCGAGACCTGGGGACTCACCTGGGGACTCGATATCCAGGAGCCCGACGTCTTCGAGGCGGGGACCCTGCCCACCGCCGACGAGGTGTTCCAGAGCCTGGAGCGGGAGACGCTCGCCGCCCGCATGAAGGTCTGGCGCGACGAGTTCGACCGCCAGGACCGGGAGCGCCGTGCCAACCGGATCGTCCGCCAGGCACCCGGAGACTGGGATGCCCGCAAGGAAGCTCAGGCCGCCGCCGACGCAGCCCGGAAGTCGGACGGGCCCGAGACCTTCCTTAGCCTCCTGCACCGCCGCCGCCGCGAAGCTCTGGCGACCGCGACGAGCTGAGCCGAGTGGTCCGCCGGGGGCAGCCGACGCAAGCGCCGGCACCGGAGCCCGGGGGCTCCGGGCGGTGGTCGGTGAGGCCGGTGACCGGGCGCGGGAGCGTCCAGGCCGAGAAGGCGCGGTCCGGTCGCCTGACCCTCCGGCCCGCGCCAAAATCTCGGCAGCGAGGTATGCCGATGCGCTTCGCTTATCGGCCCTCGCCCCTCGGCTGCGCTGCGCTTGCCGGGGGACACCGCCCCGCGGGGGCGGTCGCTGCGAGGCCCAGAGGGCCTCGCAGCGAGGGCAATAGTCGCTGTGGTTGGTGGGCTCCGAGATCGGCAGTCACGGACATGGATGACGCCGGCAACCTCATGCTCGTTCGTCAGCACCGTCTGGTGCCTTCTGACTTGGAAGAGCGTCCTTCGAGCTGTTCCGCGTTGTGCAGTACAGGCGGTTGGACGCTCGTCCCTTCCTACCAATTGCTGTGCCCGCCTCAGCAGGGTGAAGCGGGTCTTGGTCATGGCTTTGCAGTGCTGCTGCTGGTCGGCTGGGGAAGTGGTTCAGAGGATGTGCCAGGGCTGGCAGTGCTGTTCCAGCTCAAGAGGAGGCCAAGAGCTGCGATGACGCCCACCGCAGCAGTGATAGCGCTGGTCAGGTCTCCTCGAGTCGGTGCGCCGGTGTGCGTGCGGGCCGTGTACTTGAAGACATGGCCTCGGGTGCGATGTGCACGGTCATTTAGAACCTTCTTTCACAAGTCAGACAAATAGTCAGTAATTTGGGCAAAAAAAAAGGCCCCCTTCCTCGAATGAGGAGAGGACACACGTGTGGTGTCATGAAGTGCAGTCCCTTGGGACGCACTTCCCCCTGAAATTGTGCTCGTTAATAACTTGGGCTACTCGATCTCCTGAGACATCGACGACGTAGGACTTGTTGCTCTTTCCATCATCAGCCAAAACCTGATGCTGCGTCAACGTCTTTTCGTAATCGATCCTGTGTTGATTGATGTGTGCCGAACGGGATGACGATGCTGGCTGTGGCTTCAGGTTTGGGCCCCTGGCCCCCAGGCTGTGCAAATACGGCCAGGTGGTACGACTGTGAGGCGGCCTATGGGTCGCGCAGAAGTCGACCGAGAGGGTAGGGATGGCACGGGGTACGCCGGGGTCGAAGCGCGGGCACACCGTGTCGGTGCGGCTGAACGAGGCCGAGCGGCAGAGGTGGGACGCGGCTCGGCAGGAGTCCGGCCGGCGCGAGCTCGGGGCGTGGGTCCGGGCGGTCGTCGAGGACGTCCTGGACGAGGTCGACGGCGCCGCCCCGGGGGCCGAGCGCGGACCGGCCCTGCTGGATCCGGTGACCCAGGCGACGTACGACGAGCTGTGCCGGATTGGCGCGAACCTCAACCAGCTTGTCCGCTACACCCACCAGGACGGGCAGGTGCACCCGGCAGTCGAGGCAGCCCTGTTCGAGGTGGGTAACGCGGCCCTGGCCCTCCGTGGCATCGACCCGATGCGGCCCACGGATCCCGAGTGATCGCCAACATCACCAAGGGCAAACGGGCGGTCGGTGCCCTGATCTATGACTTCGGCCCCGGCCGGAGGGACGAGCACATCAACCCCCGGATCGTCGCGGGCAACACGACGGGAACCCCGCTCCAGGTCGCCCGGGCGATCGACCACACCGCGCGGCGCCGCCCCGAGATCACCGCCCCGATCTGGCGTGCGTCGCTGTCCCTGCCCGACGAGGACGGCATCCTGCCCGATGCCCAGTGGGCGGACATCGCCACGAAGTTCGTCGCCGACATGGGCTTCGGCACCGCCCCATGGGTCGCCGTCCGCCACGGCGACGACCACATCCACCTGACCGTGTCCCGCGTCGACTGGTCCGGGCAGCTGCTCACCGACCGGTGGGACTACCGGCGCGCCCGCGAGAGCGCAGACGCCCTCGAGGAAGAGCACGGTCTGGTCCCCGCGCGCGAGCGCTTCCGGACCGAGGGCCCGCAGGTCCGCAACCGAGAGCTGGAGGCGTCGAACCGGCGCCGGGGCCCGGGCGCCGCCGTGCCGCCCGAGCGCGAGGAGCTCCGGCGGATCGTGCGCGAGGTTCGAGACGCAAGCCGCGGACTCGGCCGCGCCGCCTTCGAGTCCGGCCTCGCCGACGCCGGGGTGGAGTTCCGCGCGAACGTGGCCAGCACCGGCCGGATGAACGGCTACTCCCTCACCCTGGCGGGCTGGACGGACGGAGCCGACGAGCAGGTGTGGGTACCCGCGTCGAAGGTCGCGAAGGATCTGCGGTGGGCCCAGCTCAAGACCGTGATCGGAGACGAGCCTCCCGCCGGGCCCAGCCCGGCCGTGACCGCCGACGCTGTCTACCGCGCGACCGAGATGCTGCGCCAAGGCCGGATCGAGCGCGGTACGGCACAGCCCGCAGACCACCCGGCACTCAGCAGCGACCCGGCCGCCCGCGTCCTCGCCCAGTGGAAGGCGAAGGCCGCCGGGCAGGAAGTGCCGGCGGAAGCGCGGCCGGTGCCGGAGTCGGTCCGGGCCTGGACCGACAAACGCCGCCGCCCGTACGGGAAGCTGGCCACCGACGCGATCCCCGGCGAGATCAGGAAAGCCCACCGCCAGGTCGCCACCTGGCAGGGCGAGATGGAGAGCGCCCAGAGCAACGCCCGTACGTGGGACGGCCTGGCGACCGGCGCCGTCACCGGCCGCCGGGTGCGCGACCTTCACCAGCTCCGGGCCAAGGTCGCGGTCGCCGAACCGCACATCGTCGCTGAGGTGGCAGCCCGGGCCGCTGCCCGCGATGCGGAGACAGCCGCGGAGGCTGCCCGCCAGGTCTGGCGTCAGGCCGACCGGCTCAAGGGCCTTGGGCGGCTTGAGCTGTGGCGGGAGGGAACCAGCAAGAAGGCCGAGGAGAAGAAGGCCGCCACCGCCAGCACCGCCATCCACGCGTACGTGGAGCAGGCGGCCAAGGCCCGGCACCAGGCGGCCACCGCCGCCCGAGCGGCCCGTGAGGCGTCGGGCCTGCCGAACGCGGAAGGCGAGGCCGCGCGGCTCCGCACGGAGTGGCCGCAGCTCCTGGCGGACGCCCAGCGCGGCGACCAGGACGAGGGCCAGGCCCGCCGCGACAGCGAGCAGGCCCGCGCCCAGCGCCTTGCTCAGCAGATCCGCACGGCCGAGACCCGCGTCGGTCTCCTCGGTGACGAGGCCGAGCTGCGCCGCACGATGCCCGCCGACCAGCGCAAGGCTGAGGCCCGCGCCCGCAGCGAGGCCACCCGGGAGAACCCGCCCACCCACCGCCGAAAAGCGCTGGCCCCGCGACCCCAGGGCGAGCAGCCCGCCCACCTACGCCGACGGCCACCCGCAGCCGGAGGTCCAAAAAGAAGCCGCTGACCCCCGGCGGTCGCCGGGGGGCTTCGCCACCCCCCGGGCCCCCGCTTAGGTCGGCATCACCCGGCGCGCCACGGCATCGTCGTGGCTGGCACCGGTCGCGCCGGGCGACACCGCCCCCGCATCCCCGTCGTCCGCAGCACGGGACACCCCCAGCCCGAGTGCCCGCCGCAGCCCTCGAAGCGGCGCGTCCAGAGGCTCAACCCCTGCATCGGCCACAGCCCGCTCAGCGGGAAGGAGACGCGGCAAGGTGCTGCTCGAACTCGTCGACAACCCGGTTTCCGGGCCACGCCCCAAAGGGCGACGTGTGGTGCTCATGCGAGGAGTCTGACGGCCCACCGGATCGTGATGCATAGGTGTGCGTCAGCGAGTCATCAAACGGAACTTCTGCACGTACATGCACGCCTTACCGGAGGTGAAGAACTCGTTGGCGCCGATGTCGCCGCTGCTCTTCATGATGATGTCGATCCCGACTGGGGCCTTCTCGATGATGTGGATCTCGATCTCCCCGTGCATCTGCGACGGATCCAGCTCGGAGTCCTTGAGGTAGATGGAAACTTGGCGTCCTTGTGGTCCTTGACGTAGGTGGACATGACGAAGGGCCCGCCGTCAGGACGGGCCCTTCGTGAAGAGGACACCCCGCTTGGTGTGGTCCATGAGGTCGACCACAGGTTGCGGTTACTCCTTCAGGTACATGTACATCCCCACCCAGACTGCTGCCGCGAGGCCGAGTGCCGGCACCGTGCTCGGATGGACGTACCCGATGTAGCAGGCGAACGCTGCGACCAGCGCAGATAGAACGCCACCATGCTTGTTACTGGACACTGACTACTCCGTTTTTGTGCGCACGGAACCAGAGGCCGTGCGCATCGATTGGAAACCAGACCCTGCGGATCAGAGCCGTCGCGGGACTGGCGTCAGACCAGTGAGATAACTTCGTAGGGCGTCATGACTCTCCTTCCTGTCACAGGGGTGGGGCACCAGCAGGACGCAAAACGTGGGAGAGATCCGCGGTGAAGGCCAGCCCGCCAAAGCAACGGCCTTGCTGTGGGTCTCTCTTCGTTTTTTTCGTGCCCGCTCACTCTACGGACCCCAGGTGACAACCGGCGGGCACTCCGGGGTACGGTCGCGCGTTGGAAAACCGGGGACGGATGCCTGGTTTATCCCGCTTTTCGGGTGTAGTTCCACAAGATGCCGTACTGGTCCTTCGCGTTCGCGCGGCCCGACTCGTGCCGGTGAATGACGTCGTCGTGTACCAGAGGACCGGCATCGGGGCCCGGGGTCTGTCCCCTCCTCGACGCCCTGGTCGTCATCGGCGCGAGCGACGTCGGTAGCGGAGGAACGTGGCCGCGAGTTCGGGCAGGGCGCGTACGACGGCGACGGTGTCGGAGCGGTTGGCACGGCACAGGGCGACAATGCAGACGACAGCCGCGAAGACGATGCCGACAACGAGGATGAGCGGCAGCACGAGAAGCGTCGGGTCGATGGTCATGGGTGTGTCCTCCGTAGGTAGAAAAAAGTCCTCCCGTCCCGGACAACCGGAGCGGCGAGAGCAGGTTGGAGGACCGGGGGGTTAGCTGCGCAAGATCGGCCTCCGCCCCTTCGCGGGGCTCGACGCGCGAAAGACAGGACCAGCGCCCAGGGACGTTCGAAAGACCACCAGACAGAATCGGAAACCTCCTAAACGTCCGAGTGATGTCCCTGGGGCGCAACGGCTTCCTGCGCGTCGGCTTCATGGCGTCGGTGATCGTGTCGGGGATGCTGTCGGGCCCGATACGGCCCGTCTCATGGCACGGCCGATACGGTCGGCCCATGACGGAAATCCCTTCCCCAGCGCCACGAGATGAGAACGGCGTGCTGCTGTGCCAGCAGTGCCAGAAAAAGCCGGTGCCGCCGTCACTCGGAACGAAGCCGCGGATCTACTGCGGCCGGAACTGCCGGCAGCGCGCGTACGAGTCCCGCCGGACCCGCAGCATCGTGAACGTTGCTGTCTCGGTCGCCCTCTCGCATCAAGCAAAGTCACGTGATGAAGCACCAGCAAAGTCACGTGATGATCGCCCGGTAAGATCACGTGACTTTGCTGAAAGTGAAGAACAGCCGCTGTTCTGACCAGGCTGTTAGCCAGCAAGCCAGCTTGCTGGCTAACCAGCTAGCTGGTTGAGTTGTTGGCGAGCCATCCTTGGATGGCCTCTTCCAGGGCGTCCTGCATCTCGATTCCCTGAAGGACGCAGGCCGCCTTGAACTGCCGCTGGAGCTCCGGCGGCAGGTACGAGCCGAAGGGCGCCCGGACCCGTTTTTCTGCCTTCGGCGCTGCCGGTCGGGCGGCCGTCTCGTCGCCGACGCGCAACGGCTCGGTGTTCGGGGTAAGCGCCGAGTTGGAGGCGCCGCTGGTTACCGTCTTCCGGGGGCGCCTCGTCATGCCGGCACCGCCTTCACGAAGCGCTGGGCCAGGAGCTCGTAGGCCGCTCGAACCTCGCCCGCCTTCTCACCGCGGATCTCGGTGAGCGGTACTTCATCGCCGTCCGCGTCGACCAGGAGCGAGCGGTGCTTCACGATCGGCTCCCACACCAGACCGCCGAAGAGCTCCCGGACACTGTCGCGCTGGGCAGCGTGCGACGCCAGGTTCTGCATCGCGTTGATGATGACGCCGACCAGTTCCAGATCCGGGTTGGCCAGATCCGCGGCCCGCTTTCCGATGAAGTCCCGGACGCGGGTGGTCGCCTCCACCGAGTCGTACTCCGGCTCGGTCACCGCGACCACGTAGTGCGCGGCCGCCAACCCGAGCTGGGTCAGGTGGAACAACGACGGAGGGCAGTCGATGAGCGTGTAGTCGAACGTGTCGTCGGCGCCGTCCAACGCCTTGGCGAGCCGCCGCCATGCGCCGGCCACTCCGGCCTCCGCCATCCGGTTCTCCAGCTCCAGCCGCGCGGGACACAGAGCCATCCGGCTCGCGTACTCGACATCCCAGCCGATGGGCTGGATCACCTGGGTCGCGACGCCCTCGCGGTCAGACTGGATCGCCTCGGAGATGGTGAGCTGCGGAACGTCGGCGTTGTACGCCCAGCCGAGCCGACGAGACGCGTTGCCCTGCGGGTCCAGGTCGACGATCAGCACCCGGAAGCCCGCTTTCGCCAACGCCTCCCCCAGCCGCACGGTCGTGGTTGTCTTCCCCACCCCGCCCTTGTTGTTCACGAACGCCACACGTCGCGCCATCGCTCCTCCTTGCTGATGTGCTGGCGAGCGAGCCAGCTTGTTAGCTCGCCAGCATGCCAGCTAGCCAGCTAGCTGTTGTCGCCTGCCTGCGGTCGGCTTGGCCGGCGGACCGGTCAGCCGCGGGGGCTCCCGGCACGGGATGACGTAACGACACGCTCCTCAGTCGGCACGAAACGTGCACCGAAGCCTTCGGCGTCTTCCGCCGGTCCCGGCCCGATCGCGGCAGCAGCTGCTCCCCGCCCGCCACGACTGGCTGGGTGGTCTCCTCACGCGCCCGCATCCGTGACGGCGGGAGTACGGCGGCCGACCCCGTGACCGCCCGGCAGACGGCCGTGAGACGCCCCGCGACCCCACCCCTCTCGCCGCCAGCCGTCTTTCACACCCCCACGCTCGTCGCAGTCGCCCGGGGGTAGGCCACGGAGGATTACGGAGTTTGGGCGCCCCTCCCACGGCATGCTGGACAGCAGGAAGGCCCGCCCCATTCGTGTGGGGCGGGCCTTCTGTCTGGCGGCTCAGGTGGTGGTCGCGTCGGCTGCTCGCTTCACCCATGAGGCGATGGTGGCGACGGTGCCCCAGTCCTGGCCGGGCGAGCGGGTGAGCCATTCCGCGATGCGGTGGTCGTACTCCCCCAGCTCGACCCCGGCGTCGGCGAGCACGGCGAGCAGCTGGTCTTGCTGGTCCGGTGCGGAGACGAAACCCCGGGGCTCTGTTTGGACGGGGCCGGTGGGTACGGGGTCGATCAGCATGGTTCCCCCTGCTGGTTGCGGTGTGGGTGGTGCGGTTCCCTCGGAGCGGGAGGGTCAGCCGATGATGCCGAGGGTCACTCGGTGGTGAAGCTGGGCCGAGGTGATGGTGACGAACACGGTGGCGCCGTTGCTGTCCCGGCTGATGCCGACGATGCGGAAACCGGGGGAGCCTTGGGCGACTCCGAGCGCCTCGCAGGCTGCCGGGTCCATCGGCTCGGTGGTGATGATGCATTCGGTGTGGGCGGTGTCCCAGCCGAGCCAGTCGGCCGCGCGAACTCCGGCTGGTGCCTTGGGCGACTCCTCGCCCGCAGGGGTCAGCATCGGCGGTGTGCCCTCGTAGCCCTCCGGGGTGCGGGCCGCCACCTCGTACGGCATCACTGTGACTTTGTGCTGGACCGGCACGTCGTCCACGTAGCGAACTCGCGTCCGCTCCACCACGGTCGACCCTGCCGGAATCCCCCAGTCGGCCATCGTCTGCGGCGCGTCGGCCTGGCGGACAAGGGTGGTCTCCTCGCGGGCCTCGCCGGTGCTGGTCGGCTTCCACGCGGTCGCCGCTGTGAGGTCCGGCGGCGCGAACGTGCCCAGGTGCGCATCGGACTGACGACCCGCCGCGACCTTGGTTCCGCTGCGGGCGTCCGTGCGGACCAGGCCGAGAGCGGCCAGCGTCGCGTATGCGGCCGAGGCGGTCTGCTGGCTTACCCCGTAGCGCTCGACCTGTTCGCGGACGGTCGGGAGGCGGCTGCCATGCGGGTACTCGCCGCTGACGATCTTTGCCCGGATGTCCGCAGCGATGCTGTTCGCGTCCACGTCAAACCCCTTTAGTAGCACTTACGTACGTTTGTCAGCTTGTGTGACTCCCGTGTCAATCCAGCGTCTCGTCTGTCTTGACAGTGCTCACGTTCCCATTTGTCGGGTCTCGAATCAACCCTCTGACCAAACAGATGGCGTCTGTATTGACAGACCGTCATGAGGTCTTTAACTTCGAGGTGTTGGCCGTTGAGTGATCGCGGTCACCACGGAAATGGGCCCGCCCGGATGCAGCCGGACAGGCCCGCCCCCGAGCGACATGACCACCCGGAGGCGAGACCAGCATGGCAACTACGAACGTTCCCCCGCAGTCAGGGGCCCACGGCAGCAACAGCAGCAAGTTCGCGAACGCCGGAGCGGCGGCCGGCGGATTCGTCGGTGCGATGGGCGGCAGCTTCGTCCCGCCCGTGAACGTGACGATCAACCGGACGAAGACGACGACGCAGACGACGGCGGGCGCCGCCGGGCGGTCGCACTTCATCCTCGGGGAGCCCGAGTTCAACTCGGCTGAGGACGTCCGGAACTACTGCAACCACGTGCGG
>NZ_MAPV01000104.1 GCF_001700505.1 Streptomyces mutomycini | reverse complement strand
TCGAGGAGCGCGTCACATCGAAGCGGGTGAGATTGCCGCAGAGCGTGCAGCGCCAGCGGGTCCCGTCCGTCGGCTGGGGAACCGTCGTCATCGTTGCGTCCTCTTTCGTCGAGTCTCGTACGTGCCCAGGTCTTCGATCTCGCGGTGCGCCGTCGAACTGCGGATGTCCTGCCGCAACCCTACGGCCTAGTGCATAACCATCGGCACGGCGAGGCGGTCTGTCCCGTTCTCACCAGGTGCGTCATGCTCTGTACGTGATCGAATGGCGGGAAGTCGGCTGGCGGGAGCGGGCCCGGGGGCTGGGGGCGGCGGCCACCGCGGGCGGCGCCCCCGTCACGTACGGGCTGATGGCGCTGTGCTGTGCGGTGTTCCTGATCAGCCCGCTCTCGGGGTTCAACCCCGGCCACGGCACCGGCGACGCACTCCTGGCCGCCCAGGCCGGGTACTTCGAGCAGTGGGGTGTGATCCCCAGCGAGCTCATGGACGGCTCGGCGCACGCGGCGCTGACCCCGCTGACCGCTCTCTTCGTGCACGGCAGCTGGCTGCACCTGCTGGGCAACATGCTCTTCCTGTACGTGTTCGGCGCGATGGCCGAGGAACGCATGGGCCGCACCGGGTTCGCCTTCTTCTATCTCGCGTGCGGCTACTTCGCCCTGGTGGCCTACGCCGTGGTGCACGCGGGTTCCGACCAGACGCTGGTCGGGGCGTCGGGGGCCATCTCCGCGGTGCTCGGCGCGTTCCTCTACCTGTTCCCCCGGGCCAGGGTCACCAGCCTCTTCCCCTTCCTCTTCTTCCTGCCGCTGCGCTTCCCCGCCTGGATCGTGCTCGTCTTCTGGTTCGTCCTCCAGTGGCTGGCGGCGCAGAGCGCGGGCAGCGGCCCGGGCGTGGCGTACCTCGCGCACGTGGCGGGTTTCGCGGGCGGGTTCCTCTACGCATGGGCCCGGTTCCGGGGTACTAGAGTGAAGTCTCCAGCCACGGCCACTGAGGGAGAAAGCCAGCCGTGATCACCGCGATCGTGCTCATCAAAACCAGCGTGGACCGGATTCCCGAGATCGCCGAGGCCATCGCGGCGCTGGACAGCGTCAGCGAGGTCTTCTCGGTCACCGGCACGTACGACCTGATCGCCATGGTCCGGGTGGCCCGGCACGACGATCTGGCCGATGTCATCCCGGGCCGGATCAGCAGGATCCAGGGCGTCGAGGCGACCGACACCCACGTCGCCTTCCGCACGTACTCCCAGCACGACCTCGAGGCGGCCTTCGCCATCGGTCTCGACGCCTGAGAACGGCGCCCGGGCAGGACGCCCGGCACGGCGCGCGGCTCCGGCCGGGAGGAGGGGGCACCCCCGTCCCGGCCGGAGCCGTATCCGTGCCCCTCAGACCTGCGCGGCGCCCCGGTCGGGCACGCAGCGGCCCTCCTCGGTGCGGTAGGTCCAGCGGGCGCCCTTGCCCACCAGCTCGCGGACGGCTCCCAGGAACCGCTCGATGTGCTCGTCGGGCGTACCGGCGCCGAAGCTGACCCGGATGGCGTTGAGCGACCTCTCCCCCGGCGCGGCCTCGGGCGCGCCGCACTCGCCCGGCTCCTGCGGCTCGCTGCCCAGCAGCGTCCTCACCAGCGGGTGGGCGCAGAACAGTCCGTCACGCACCCCGATGCCGTACTCCGCGGAGAGCGCCGCGGCGAAGTGCGAGCTGTTCCACCCCTCGACCACGAAGGAGATGACGCCGACCCTCGGGGCGTCGTCGCCGAACAGGGAGAGCACCTTCACCTCGGGGACACCGGCGAGGCCCTCGCGGACCCGGGTCACCAACTGCTGCTCCCGCGCGACCAGCCGGTCGAATCCGGCCTCGGTCAGGGCCTTGCAGGCGGCGGCGATGGAGTAGACGCCGATGACGTTCGGCGATCCGGCCTCGTGCCGGGCCGCGGTGGTGTGCCACTCGACGTCCACACTGCCGTCCGTGCGCCTGGTGACCTTGCGGGAGGCGCCGCCACCCGCGAGATACGGCTCCGCGTCCACGAGCCAGTCGGCCCGGCCCGCGAGGACACCCGAGCCGAAGGGCGCGTACAGCTTGTGCCCGGAGAAGGCGACCCAGTCGACGTCCAGCTCGGCGATGTCCACCGGGTGGTGGGGCGCCAGCTGTGCCGCGTCGAGCACGATCCGCGCTCCGTGCGCGTGGGCGGCGGCGGCCAGTTCCCTCACCGGCCACAGCTCACCGGTGACGTTGGACGCGCCCGTGACACAGACCAGTGCGGGCCCGTGGGGTGCACGGCCGGACAGTGCACGCTCGAGGGTGGCGACGGCCTGGTCCGGGGTGCGCGGGGCGTCGAGGCAGGTCACCCGGGCACCGCGCCACGGCAGCAGCGAGGCGTGGTGCTCGGTCTCGAACACGAACACCTCGCAGTCGGCGGGCAGAGCGGCGGCGAGCAGGTTGAGGGAGTCGGTCGTCGAGCGGGTGAAGACCACCTGGTCCTCCGCACGGCAGCCGAGGAACTCCGCGACGGTCACGCGGCTGCTCTCGAAGAGGTCGGTGGAGAGCTGCGAGAGGTAGCCGGCACCGCGGTGCACGCTGCCGTAGTACGGGGCGTAGGCGGCCACGTCGTCCCACACCCGCTGGAGGGCCGGGGCACTGGCCGCGTAGTCGAGGGCCGCGTACCCGACCTCTCCACCCGTCACGAGCGGAACGGTGACATCAGCGCCCAGAACAGCCAGCGGGGCACAAACGGACGGGTCGACTACAGCGGTGGGGACAGACATGGCGAACTCCCGTGGAAGGCAGGCGGGATCCACGCGCCGGCAACAGGCAGCAGCGCGGGAAGGAAGAAAAAAAGGGTGTGCGGAGGAGGGCGTCGAGCCCTATCGCATTCGCTTGCTCACAAGAGGCTCCCTGGGACCAGGACCCCAAGGGGTGGCATCCGAGAATGCCGAGGGGCCCGCGCTTGCCGCAGACCTCACTGCCTGCGGCCCGGTCTTCACCCGGGGCACCCCGCCACGGACGGAGGGTTGCCGGACAGCGGGCCGGGGCCGTAGTCGCTGTCACTCATGACCTGCGCAGCATCCTGCCACATCCACGGCGACGCGCAAGGGCGCGGTCCGCGATACGGACCGCGCCCTTGCTGCCCCTGTGCACTCAGGCGTTGCTGGCCGCCACCCAGCGCTCCAGCGCGCGCTTGGCCGCTCCCGAGTCGATCGACTCCGCGGCACGCACGATCCCGGCCGAGAGCTGCTCGTTCAGCGTGCCCCCGCCGCCGTCCAGCGCGACCAGCGCGGCGGCCGAGTTGAGCAGCACCGCGTCCCGCACGGGGCCGGTCTCCCCGTCGAGCAGCCGGCGGGCCACGTCCGCGTTGTACGAGGAGTCCGCGCCGCGCAGCGCCTCGACGGGAACGAGCTCCAGGCCGACGTCGCGCGGGTCGAACGCCTCCTCGCGGACGGAGCCGTCACGGACGGTCCAGACCCGGGAGGTCGCCGTGGTGGTCAGCTCGTCGAGACCGTCGTCGCCCCGGAAGACGAGCGCCGAATTCCCCCGGTCCGCCAGCACGCCCGCGACGATGGGCGCCATCTTCGGGTCGGCTACCCCGATGGCCTGGGAGCGCACCCGGGCCGGGTTGGTGAGCGGGCCAAGGATGTTGAAGGTGGTCTGCGTGCCGAGCTCCTTGCGCGCCCTGGCCGCGTAGCGCAGGGCGGGATGGAACTTCACCGCGAAGCAGAAGGTGATGCCCGCTTCCTCGGCGACGGCGACGACGCGCTGCGGCGTCAGTTCGAGGTTGACGCCGAGCTTCTCCAGCACGTCGGATGCCCCGCTCGCCGACGAGGACGCCCGGTTGCCGTGCTTGACGACCTTCGCGCCCGACCCCGCGACGACGATCGCGGACATCGTGGAGATGTTGACCGTTTTGGCCATGTCCCCGCCCGTCCCCACGATGTCGACCGTGCGGCCGGGCACATGGATCGTGTGGGCGTGCTCGTACATGGCGCGGACGAGTCCTGTGACCTCGTCGACGGTCTCGCCCTTGGCCCGCAGCGCGACGGCGAAGCCCGCGATCTGCACGTCCGTGGCCTCGCCGCTCATGATGCGGTCCATGGCCCACGCGGTGTCGTCGGCACTGAGGTTCTCACCGCGGAGGAGGGGGGTCAGCACGCCCGGCCAGGTGGGGGTACCCCCGGACGAAGTCTGAGGGAGAGCCGCCACGCTGTCGCCGCCGTCCGGGGTCACCACGTTCATGGTCCGCTCCTGGGGTCCACAGCCGATACGAGTATGCCTCCCACCCTATCCAGCCCCGGGGACAGCGAAGAGCCCCGTCCATCGGATGGACGGGGCTCCCGCTGTGGCGTTCAGCTGAGGTGATCAGTGGTGGCCGTGGCCGCTGGTGATCTCCTTGTACTCCTCGGCAGTGGGCTTGGCGATCTGGTTGTCCTCGCCGAAGTAGCTCTGGCTGAGCCTGGCCCGCAGCTTCTGCAGCGCCGACGGCTTGCGCTCGACACCGTTCTCGTCGACCGTCGGGCCGATCTCGACCGGCTTGTACTGCTCGTGCGCCGTGAGCGTGTGCAGCTGGGCCGGACTGAGCGGCTCGTGGATCTCGACGAACTCACCGTGCGGCAGGCGCTTGATGGTGCCGGACTCACGCCCGTGCAGCACCTTCTCCTTGTCGCGGCGCTGGAGGCCGAGGCAGATCCGCCGGGTGACGACGAACGCCAGGACCGGGCCGACGAAGAACGCGATCCGCACGAACCAGCTGATCGCGTTGAGCGACAGGTGGAAGTGGGTCGCCCAGATGTCGTTGCCGCCGCCGATCAGCATGACGAAGTAGATCGTCACCCAGGCGACACCCAGACCGGTACGGGTCGGAGCGTTGCGCGGACGGTCCAGGATGTGGTGCTCGCGCTTGTCGCCGGTGATCCACGACTCGATGAACGGGTAGAGCGCGAGCGCCCCGAGGACGAGACCGAACAGCACCAGCGGGATGAGCACGCCCAGGACCAGCGTGTGGCCCCAGAGGTTGATCTCCCAGCCGGGCATCACACGGACGAAGCCTTCCGCGAAGCCCATGTACCAGTCCGGCTGGGCGCCCGTGGAGACCTGGTCGGGACGGTACGGGCCGAGCGCCCAGATCGGGTTGATCGTGGCGATCGCGGAGAGGATCGCGATGAAGCCGAAGACCAGGAAGAAGAAGCCCCCGGCCTTGGCCATGTAGACCGGCAGCAGCGGCATGCCGACGACGTTCTTGTTCGTCTTGCCCGGGCCGGCGAACTGCGTGTGCTTGTGGAAGAAGACCAGGATGAGGTGGCCGACCACGAGCCCGAGCATGATGCCCGGCAGCAGCAGGATGTGGATCGAGTAGAACCTCGAGATGATGTCCGTACCGGGGAACTCCCCGCCGAACAGGAACATCGAGATGTACGTACCGACGATCGGCATCGACAGGATCGCGCCCTGCGTGAACCGCACACCCGTACCGGAGAGCAGGTCGTCCGGGAGCGAGTAGCCGGTGAACCCGGTGAACATGCCGAGCACGAACAGCAGGAAGCCGAACAGCCAGTTGATCTCGCGCGGCTTGCGGTACGCACCGGTGAAGAACACCCGGAACATGTGCACGAACATGCCGGCGAGGAAGATGATCGCGGCCCAGTGGTGGATCTGCCGGACCAGCAGGCCACCGCGGACGTCGAAGCTGATGTCCAGCGTCGAGGCGTAGGCCGCGGACATACGGATGCCGTTCATCGGCTCGTACGAGCCGTGGTACACGACCTCGTTCATGCTCGGGTTGAAGAACAGCGTCAGATACACACCCGTGAGGATGATGATGATGAAGCTGTAGAGGCAGATCTCACCCAGCATGAAGGACCAGTGGTCCGGGAAGATCTTGCGCATGTTGGCCTTGGCCAGGCCGTAGATGCCCAGCCGGCCGTCCGCCCAGTCGGCCACCCGCTCGCCGGCGGGCGCCTTGCGCTGTGTTTCCGTCGCAGTACTCATCCGCGCTCCCAGAAGGCAGGACCGACGGGCTCTTCGAAGTCACCGAGCGCTTCGAGGTTGCCCTCGCTGTTCACACCGATCCGCAGCTGCGGAAGGGCGTGACCGGCCGGACCGAAGATGACGCGGGCGCCGTCGGAGAGGTCGAAGGTGGACTGGTGGCACGGGCAGAGCACGTGATGCGTCTGCTGCTCGTACAGGCTGATCGGGCAGCCGACGTGGGTGCAGATCTTGGAGAAGGCCACGATTCCCTCGTGCGCCCACTCACGCTCACGCTTGTCCTTGATGTTCTCCGGCTCGATGCGGATGATCATCAGGGCAGCCTTGGCGATCTGCGTCTGGAAGTCGTGCGCGTCCTCCTCCAGGCCCTCGGGCATGGCGAAGGTCAGCGAACCGACGACGACGTCCTCGGGACGCAGCGGCTCCATCGTGTTCATGTTGACGAGGAGCTTGCCCTTGGCCCACAGGGTCGAGCGGAGCTTCTTCTCCGGCAGCGGACCGAGGTCGCGCAGCAGCACCACACCGGAGAGCGGCACCAGGGCCAGCGCACCGAACATGGTGTTGCGGATCAGCTTGCGCCGTCCGATCGCGGACTCCTTGGCACCGGCCGCGAAGTCGGCCATGACCTTGGCCTTGACCTCGGGCTCCGCCTCGATGGCGTGCCGGTCGTCCGCGACCTCCACGTCGGACATCAGGGTGCGCGCCCAGTGGACGGCGCCCGTGCCGATGAGGAAGAGCGCCAGCCCCAGGGTCATCCCGAGGGAGAAGTTGAGCGCGCTCACGTGGCCGAGCGGCCAGATGTAGACGATCTTGTCGACCGGGAAGATGACGTACGAGGCGATGAAGCCGATCGTCGCCAGCATGGACAGCGTGAACATGAAGGCGACGGCACGCTCGGAGCGCCTCGCGGCCCGTTCGTCGATGTCCTGGATGCGCGGCCTGTGGGCCGGCAGCCCCGGGTCGGCGAACGGGTCGCCCGCACCCTCTACCGCGCCGTGCGCGGTGTCCTGCACTACCGGCAGGTTCTCTTCTGGAATCTGTTGGCTACTCATGACTTCTTGGCCTTAGCGGTGTGGGCCGCGACCCATACGGCGATGGCGATCAGGCCGCCCAGGCCGAAGATCCAGCCGAAGAGACCTTCACTGACGGGGCCGAGGCCACCGAGCGCGAGCCCACCTGGGGACTCGGACTCATCACCGTTGACGGTCTCGATGTACGCGATGATGTCTTTCTTCTCCTGCTCCGGCATCGTGCTGTCCGGGAAGGAGGGCATGCTCTGCGGGCCGGTCTGCATGGCCTCGTAGATGTGCTTCGGGCTCACGCCTTCGAGGTCCGGGGCGTACTTCCCGTTCGTCAGGGCGCCGCCCTTGCCGGTGAAGTTGTGACACTGAGCGCAGTTGTTGCGGAACAGGTCACCGCCCTTGGCCACGTCGGCGCCGGCGGGGTCGACCTGGCTCTCGGTCGGCGTGATCGGACCGGCGCCCAGGGACGCGACGTAGGCCGCGAGCTGGTCGATCTCGGCCTGGTTGTAGATGACCTTCTTCTTCGGGACCTGGGCGCCCGGCTGCTGGGCCGGCATGCGTCCGGTACCGACCTGGAAGTCGACGGCGGCGGAGCCGACGCCCACGAGGGACGGCCCGTCGGTGGTGCCCTGACCGCCGGATCCGTGGCAGCTTGCACAGCCCACGGAGTAGAGCTTCTTGCCCTCGTCGATGGCGAGGGACTGGGCGGTTTCGTCGGCCTGCGCCTTACCCGCAGGCGCAAACGCGGCGTACAGCCCCCCGGTAGCCGCCAGCGCGAGGAGTAGTACGACGACCGCCGCCAGCGGATGGCGTCGTCGTGCGGAGAGCTTTTTCACGGATTACCCCGGTGTCAGGATCTTCTGCGTCGATGGTGGGTGGGTGCGAGCCCGGTTACTTGATCATGTAGATCGTGGCGAACAGGCCGATCCAGACGACATCGACGAAGTGCCAGTAGTAGGACACGACGATGGCCGCGGTGGCCTGTTCATGGGTGAATCTCGAGGCCGCGTACGTCCTGCCCAGTACGAGCAGGAAGGCGATGAGACCGCCTGTCACGTGCAGACCGTGGAAGCCGGTCGTCAGGTAGAACACCGAACCGTACGGGTCGGAGGACAGGGAGAGACCCGCCTCCTTGACCAGCTCGGTGTACTCGAGGACCTGGCCTCCGATGAAGATCGAACCCATCACGAACGTGATGATGAACCAGGTGCGGAGCTTCTTCACATCGCCCCGCTCGGCGGCGAAGACGCCGAGCTGGCAGGTGAGTGAGGAAAGCACCAGGATCGTGGTGTTCGTCGCCGAGAACGGGAAGTTCAGATGGTGAGCCATCTCCTTCCAGTGCTCGGGTCCCATCACCGATCGCAGGGTGAAGTACATCGCGAAGAGGGCCGCGAAGAACATCAGCTCGGAACTCAACCAGATGATGGTTCCGACGCTGGTGAGGTTCGGCCGATTGACCGACGGGTGCGCGTGCCCGGTTTCTACTGTCGTTGCTGTCGCCACGACCGACATTATGTCGGTCGCTTATCCCGCCCTCACTCCGGGGGGTGCCGTTCGGTGTGTCAGAGGGATGTGTCCTCACCGAACGGCCCATCGAATCGTCGTCCTTACCGGTGCTGACGGGCACTCGGCCGGAGTACGATCCGCCCATCGGTTCATGCCCCGAGAGCCCCGAAGACACAGACGTCACGGAGGAACAATGCAGCCGACCGCCACGGTCCTGGTCTACAGCGACGACGCCAACACCCGTGAGCAGGTGAGGCTGGCATCCGGGCGCAGGCCTGCGGCGGACGTCCCACCGGTGGAGTTCCTGGAGTGCGCCACCCTGCCCGCCGTCCTGAGCGCACTGGACAAGGGCGGCATCGACGCCTGCGTGCTGGACGGCGAGACGGCCCCCGCGGGCGGCATGGGCGTCTGCCGGCAGATCAAGGACGAGATCTTCGACTGCCCGCCCGTGCTGCTGCTGATCGGGCGCCCGCAGGACGCCTGGCTGGCCACGTGGAGCCGTGCGGACGCCGCCGTGACGCATCCGGTCGACCCGGTCGACTTCGCGGACGCTCTGGCCTCCCTGCTGCGCCAGAGGCTGTCCGTGGGAGCCTGAGGCGCGGCGGGAGTCACTCTCCTCGCGGTGTCCTTCCGGGGCGCGGCGCACTCCCGGATCAGACCCGGGGGCGCAGCCGCGCCGTCCGGACATCGGTGGCGCCGGTGTCGGGCGTGCCGCCGCCGTGGATGGCGCTGCCCTCCTGCCAGGCGTCCCAGGCCAGGTTCCAGTCGCCGAAGCCGTTGTCGAACGGCGTCATCGTCTCGCCGTCGCTTCCGACGACCTTGACGATGTCGCCCTCGCGTACGGTTTCGAAGAACCACTGCGCGTCGGCGGTGCTCATCCCCGTACAGCCGTGGCTGACGTTGGCGTTGCCCTGTGAACCCGTCGACCAGGGTGCCGCGTGGACGTACTCACCGCTCCAGGTGACGCGTGTCGCCCAGTAGACCGGCAGGTCGTAGGACTCCGAGGAGCCGGCGGCGATGCCGATGCTCTCGCCGCGCATGCGTACGAACTGCTCCTTGGCCAGCACGACCTTGACGCCGTTGCGGGTGTCGAAGCCGGGCTTGCCCGTGGTGACCGGCAGGGTGTTGATCACTTCGCCGTTGCGCAGGACGGTCATGGTGTGCTCGGAGGCGTCGGTGATCGCTTCTATGCGGTCGCCGGTCGTGAGCTTCAGGGCCTTCGTGGCGGCCCCGTGGAGGGCGTTGGTGACCCTGATGCCCTTGAGGTTGCTGCGGACGTCGATGCTGGCGTTCGCGGGCCAGTACTCCTTGGGCCGGTAGTGCAGGGTCTTGGCGTCGACCCAGTACCAGGAGCCCGTGACGGCGGGGGTGGAGCGGACCTGGAGGCCGTGTTCCACGGTGGCGCGCGCGGCCCTGCCGTTGACCGGAGCGCTGAGTTCCGCTGTGAGGGGCTGCCCGACGCCGTAGGTGCCCGCCTGCGGGCCGAAGGCGACCTTCAGGAACTTCTTGGCCGAGTTCGTGCCGAAGGCGTACGTGCGGCTGCCGGGGGCTCCGTCGCCGTTCTCGGTGGAGACCTTGACGGTGTATCGGGTGCCGGCCGCGAGCGAGGTGGTGGAGTGCCACCGCTTGCCGTCGGCGTCGAGCTCGCCCGCCAGGTGGCGGCCCTCGGTGTCGACGGCCGTCACGTCCGTGATCTTCGCGTCGTCGTCCTTGACGGTGAATTCGAGGGGCTTGTCGGGGTCTGCCTTCTCGTCCTTGGACGGGCCGTTGAAAGAGACCAGATCGGCGGCGTCGTGCGACCTCAGCGACAACGGATCGCCATCTGGCTCGCCACAGGCGGTCGCACCCGCTACCAGGGTCACGACCAGCAGAGTGCAGCTCACTACGGTGCGGATGCGCGGCGTGTGGTTCATGAACCCACGCTAAGAAGATTCATCCGATCCAGCGCGTTCAGTGACTGCAAACGGGGGCCCGGCCCGCTCGTTGCTGAGCGGGCCGGGCCCCCGTACGGGTGCAACGCGTCCTGTGAGGGCGTGTCCTACTGGGTGCGGTTCTCGCCCCTGTAGTACTCGAAGACCCAGCCGAAGAGGCCGACCAGGAGCAGCGGGGCCGAGAAGTAGGCCAGCCACCAGCCGAAGACGACGGCCATGAAGAGGAAGGCGCCACCGATGGCCAGCGAGAGCGGCTGCCAGCTGTGCGGCGAGAAGAAGCCCACCTCACCGGCTTCGTCCGCGACGTCGGCCTCCTTGTTGTCCTGGGCCATCGCGTCGACCCTGTTGGCCGTGAAGGCCAGGTAGAAGCCGATCATGATGGTCAGGCCGAAGGCCAGGACCAGCGCGGTGGTACCGACCGGCTCCTTGGACCAGACGCCGTACGTGACGGCCATGGCCAGCATGAAGACGCTCAGCCAGATGAAGAGCTTGCCCTGGATCTTCACTTGCCGTCCTCCTTGCCGCCGACGAGGACCTTCTCACCCTCGGACAGGTGATCCAGCTGCTCGAGCGCCGTGATCTCCGGGTGGTGCAGGTCGAACGCCGGGGATTCGGAACGGATCCGCGGCAGGCTGAGGAAGTTGTGACGCGGGGGCGGGCAGGAGGTCGCCCATTCGAGTGAACGGCCGTAGCCCCAGGGGTCGTCGACCTCGATCTTCTTGCCGTACTTGGCGGTCTTCCAGACGTTGTACATGAACGGAAGCATCGACAGTCCGAGCACGAACGAGGAGATCGTCGAGATCGTGTTCAGGGCGGTGAAGCCGTCGGCGGCGAGGTAGTCCGCGTAACGACGCGGCATGCCCTCGGCACCGAGCCAGTGCTGCACCAGGAACGTGCCGTGGAAGCCGACGAACAGCGTCCAGAAGGTCACCTTCCCGAGCCGCTCGTCCAGCATCTTGCCGGTGAACTTCGGCCACCAGAAGTGGAATCCGGCGAACATCGCGAAGACCACGGTGCCGAAGACGACGTAGTGGAAGTGCGCGACCACGAAGTACGAGTCGGAGATGTGGAAGTCCAGCGGGGGCGAGGCCAGGATCACGCCGGTCAGACCACCGAAGGCGAAGGTGATCAGGAAGCCGACGGACCAGAGCATCGGTGTCTCGAAGGACAACGATCCCTTCCACATCGTGCCGATCCAGTTGAAGAACTTCACACCGGTCGGCACCGCGATGAGGAACGTCATGAAGGAGAAGAACGGCAACAGCACGCCGCCCGTCACATACATGTGGTGCGCCCACACCGTCACCGAAAGGCCGGCGATGGCGATCGTCGCGCTGATCAGACCGATATAGCCGAACATCGGCTTGCGGCTGAACACCGGAATGATCTCGGAAATGATTCCGAAGAACGGCAGCGCGATGATGTACACCTCTGGATGGCCGAAGAACCAGAAGAGGTGTTGCCAGAGCAGTGCGCCACCGTTGGCCGCATCGAAGATATGTGCGCCGAATTTCCGGTCGACCTCCAGCGCGAAGAGCGCGGCGGCGAGGACCGGGAAGGCCAGCAGGACCAGGACACCGGTCAGCAGGACGTTCCAGGTGAAGATCGGCATGCGGAACATCGTCATGCCGGGGGCGCGCATGCAGATGATCGTGGTGATGAAGTTGACCGAGCCGAGGATCGTGCCGAAGCCGGAGAAGGCCAGACCCATGATCCACATGTCGGCGCCGACACCCGGCGAGCGGACCGCGTCCGACAGCGGGGAGTAGGCGAACCAGCCGAAGTCGGCCGCACCCTGCGGGGTGAGGAAGCCGGCCACGGCGATCAGCGAACCGAAGAGGTACAGCCAGTACGCGAACATGTTCAGCCGCGGGAACGCCACGTCGGGCGCGCCGATCTGCAGCGGCATGATCCAGTTCGCGAACCCTGCGAACAGCGGCGTCGCGAACATCAGCAGCATGATCGTGCCGTGCATCGTGAACGCCTGGTTGAACTGCTCGTTCGACATGATCTGCGTACCCGGACGGGCCAGCTCGGCGCGCATGAAGAGCGCCAGGAGGCCACCGATGCAGAAGAACGCGAACGATGTGACCAGGTACATCGTGCCGATCGTCTTGTGGTCAGTGGTGGTCAGCCACTTGACGACGACACTCCCCGGCTGCTTGCGCCGCACCGGCAGCTCGTCCTCGAACGAGTCGTCTGCTGCCGCGGCACCCTGGGATTCATTGAGGATGCTCACAGTTTGTTCGTCTCCGCATTCCTGGCCGGGTCCGTCTGCTCGATGCCTGCCGGCACGTAGCCCGTCTGACCCTTCTCCGCCAGCTCCTTGAGGTGCTGCTGGTAACGCTCCGGAGAGACGATCTTGACGTTGAAGAGCATCCGGGAGTGGTCGACGCCGCAGAGCTCGGCGCACTTACCCATGTACGTGCCCTCCTTCTTCGGCGTGACCTCGAAGGAGTTGGTGTGGCCCGGAATGACGTCCTGCTTCATGAGGAACGGCACCACCCAGAAGGAGTGGATGACGTCACGTGAAGTCAGGATGAAGCGGACCTTCTCGCCCTTCGGCAGCCACAGGGTCGGACCCGGGTTGCCGTTCTGCGGGTTACGCGTACCGGGGATGCCCACGTCGTAGACGCCGTTGGCGTTCGCGGGGAAGTCCTCACGGAACTTGTTGGGGATGGCGTCGAGCTCCTTGGGGATCTCGCCGCCGGCGGAGGGCTGGCCCTCCACGTTCTCGATGTAGTTGAAGCCCCAGCTCCACTGGTAGCCGACCACGTTGATGGTGTGGGCCGGCTTCGGGCTGAGCTCGAGGAGCTTCGACTCATCGCGCGCGGTGAAGTAGAAGAACACCGAGACGATGATGAGGGGAACCACTGTGTACAACGCCTCGATGGGCATGTTGTACCTGGTCTGCTGCGGTACCTCCACCTTGGTCCTGCTTCGCCGGTGGAAGATGACGCTCCACAGGATCAACCCCCAGACAAGGACGCCCGTGGCGAGCGCTGCCGCCCACGAGCCCTGCCAGAGGGAGAGGATCCGAGGGGCCTCTTCCGTTACCGGGGTGGGCATACCGAGGCGGGGGAAATCCTCCCAGTTGTATGAACAACCGGAGGCCGTCGCCAGGACCAGGCCCGCAGTCAGCACCTGCGGCAGCTTCCGCCGCATCGGGCGCCGCGACGAGCGGTCGGAGCCGTTGGGACTCACGTAGCGCCTTCCCGAGAGTCTCGCCCGCACGGTCGGCGCGCCCGTCTCACTTGGTCGGTCGCCGGCCCTGTCGCGGGCAGGGGTTTGGATGTTTATGCGGACCAAACCCTACTGGACGCTATTTGGGGCCGCGCGGGGAGGGTACCCAACGCGCCGCACGACACCCCGAAGGGATGGAATGCGAGCCTCCGGGCGTCATCTGACGCCCCCTCTCCCCGCCACGACGGCGGCCGGTCGCCTGGTCACGCCCCGTGCGGGCTAGCGTGACGGCGTGCCCTACTTCGACGCGGCCTCCTCCGCACCCCTGCATCCCGTCGCCCGCCAGGCGCTGCTCGCCTCACTGGACGAGGGATGGGCCGATCCCGCCCGCCTCTACCGCGAGGGGCGGCGGGCGGCGCTGCTGCTGGACGCGGCCAGGGAGGCCGCTGCGGAGGCGGTCGGCTGCCGTCCGGACGAACTCGTCTTCACCTCGTCCGGCACCCGGGCGGTGCACTCGGGGGTGGCCGGAGCGCTTTCCGGGCGTCGGCGGGTCGGCCGCCATCTGGTCCTCTCCGCCGTCGAGCACTCCTCGGTGCTCCATTCGGCCGCCGCCCTCGCGGCGGAGGGCGGATCGTCCACCGAGGTGCCGGTGGACAGGACCGGGTCGGTGGACCCCTCGGAGTACGGACGGGCCCTTCGCGCGGACACCGCGCTGGCCTGCCTGCAGTCCGCCAACCACGAGGTGGGGACCGAGCAGCCGGTGGCGGAGACCGCCGAGATCTGCGCCGAGGCGGGCGTGCCGCTGCTGGTGGACGCCGCGCAGTCGCTGGGCTGGGCACCGGTGCCCGGCCGCTGGTCGCTGCTGGCCGCGAGCGCGCACAAGTGGGGCGGGCCGGCCGGTGTCGGGCTGCTGGCCGTGCGCAAGGGTGTCCGTTTCGCGCCCCAGGGGGCCGCCGACGAGCGGGAGTCGGGCCGGGCCGCCGGCTTCGAGAACATCCCGGCGATCGTGGCCGCGGCGGCCTCGCTGCGGGCGGTACGCGCGGAGGCGGAGGCGGAGGGCGCCCGGCTGCGCGCCCTGGTGGAACGGATCCGGGCGGCCGTGGGGGCCCTGGTGCCCGACGTGGAGGTGGTCGGCGATCCGGTGCGGCGGCTGCCGCACCTGGTCACCTTCTCCTGTCTCTATGTCGACGGTGAGACGGTGCTCCACGAGCTGGACCGGGCCGGATTCTCCGTTTCGTCCGGATCGTCCTGCACGAGCAGCACCCTGACACCGAGCCATGTCCTCAGGGCGATGGGGGTGCTCACGGAGGGAAACATCCGGGTGTCGCTCCCGGCCGGCACGACGGAGGAGGAGGTCGGCGGCTTCCTCGACGTACTGCCGGGCGTGGTGGCCGGAGTGCGGGAGAAGCTGGGCGCACCCGCCTCGGCACCGCCCTCCCCCGCCCGGCATGCCTCACTCGTGGTCGACGCGCTGGGCAGGCGCTGCCCGATCCCGGTGATCGAACTCGCAAAGGTGATCGGAGAGGTACCGGTGGGCGGCACGGTGACGGTGCTCTCGGACGACGAGGCAGCCCGCCTCGACATTCCGGCCTGGTGCGCGATGCGCGAACAGGAGTACGTGGGCGAGGAGCCGGCGGACCGTGGCTCCGCCTATGTGGTCCGCCGGCTCCTGTGACTTGTTACGCCCGCGTCAGGAGAGGTGCTTGCGGACCTCGGAGGCGGCCTCGTCTCCGTACGCCTTGGTGAAGCGGTCCATGAAGTGGGTGCGGCGCAGGGTGTACTCCTGGGTGCCGACCGTCTCGATGACCAGGGTCGCCAGCATGCATCCGACCTGGGCGGCGCGCTCCAGGCCGACCCCCCAGGTGAGCCCCGAGAGGAAACCGGCGCGGAACGCGTCGCCGACGCCGGTCGGGTCGACCTTGCGCTCCTCCTCGGCGCAGCCGACCTCGACGGGGTCCTGGCCGGCCCGCTCGATGCGGACGCCCCGGGCGCCGAGGGTGGTGACGCGGTGGCCGACCCTGGAGAGGATCTCCTCGTCGCTCCAGCCGGTCTTGGACTCGATGAGCCCCTTCTCGTACTCGTTGGAGAAGAGGTACGTCGCGCCGTCGAGGAGGATCCGGATCTCCTCGCCGTCCATCCGGGCGATCTGCTGCGAGAAGTCCGCGGCGAAGGGAATGCCCCGCGAACGGCACTCCTCGGTGTGGCGGAGCATCGCCTCCGGGTCGTCCGCCCCGATCGAGACGAGGTCGAGACCGCCCACGCGGTCGGCGACGCTCTTGAGCTCGATCAGCCGGGCCTCGCTCATCGCGCCCGTGTAGAAGGACCCGATCTGGTTGTGGTCGGCGTCCGTCGTGCAGACGAAGCGCGCCGTGTGCAGGACCTCGGAGATCCGGATCGATCCCGTGTCCACGCCGTGCCGGTCGAGCCAGGCGCGGTAGTCGTCGAAGTCCGCCCCGGCGGCACCGACCAGGATCGGCTGCGTACCGAGCACGCCCATGCCGAAGGCGATGTTGGCGCCGACTCCCCCCCGTCGCACGTCGAGGTTGTCGACCAGGAAGGAGAGCGAGACCGTGTGCAGCTGATCGGCGACCAGTTGGTCGGCGAATCGGCCGGGGAAGGTCATGAGGTGGTCTGTGGCGATGGAGCCGGTGACTGCAATGCGCACGGGGAGGCTGCTCCTGCGAAAGGCGAAGGGAGCGCGTGAGCGCCCCTCCGGGACGGCGTGACAGTTCACGCTACCCGGTGACGCCCATGTGCCCGAGGGGGCAAAACTACCCGATAGTAGGTCTTTCTACCTGGGTGCTCCTCTGCGTACGGTGCGGATATGTCGAACAACATCGTTGTCCGTGAGTCCGAGATGAGTCTGGCCGAGCTGCGCGGCGACTGCGCGCGGATGGCACCGCACTGGGTCGTGCCCGCCAGGACCGTCACGAAGCCGGTGGAACACTCCCGTATCCACGGGGTCACGGTGCCGCCGTCCTCGGCCCGTCTCGTCGACGCCATGTCCGACTACGGGGACTGACTGCGGGCTCTCCCGGCCGCCTCCCCCGGCACGCGGTGGAACCGCACGCTCCCCCGGCCCGTCCCAGCGGTGTCCCCGCCCCGGGGACGGATGATGCGCCAGTGACGGCCAGACAGCCGAAGGAGCGATCCGGTGAGCACCGAGCGACCCGAGAATGACGTGACCGGCCCCGGGCGGCGGCGTTCGCCGCTCGCGGTGGCCTCGGTGGCAGCAGCCGTGCTGCTGACCGGTGGCGGAGCGGCGTACTGGGCGTCCGCCGCATCGGGGGACGGCGGTACGGACGCGGGCCGGGCGGCCTCAGGGGACAGCTCCCCTCCACTTCTCGCGCTGGACCACTCGGACAGCCCCTCGTCTCGGCCTCCGGGGATCGCACCCGGTGAACCCGACCCGCACGGCGGTGGGACCGTCTACCGCGCACCGGGCGCGCTGCCCGACGGGCCCGACAGCGCCGCCGTCCACCGCGCGACCGGCACTGTCACCGCGGCCGAGGTGGCACGGCTGGCCAAGGCACTCGGCGTGCAGGGGACACCGCGCACCGAGGGCACGGCCTGGAAGGTGGGCAGTGACGGGGACGGCTCCGGGCCGGTTCTCCGGGTGATCAAGCAGGCTCCGGGCACCTGGACCTTCGCCCGGTACGGCTCCGGCGGCCCGGACGCGTGCGAGTCAGCCCGTACCTGCGCCAAGAAGGACCGGGCACCCGCGTCCGGTTCACCCGTCGGTGAGAAGGCCGCCAAGGCCGCGGCGGTGCCGGTGCTGAAGGCCGTGGGTCAGGACGGCGCGGCGCTCGACGCGGATCAGCTGATGGGTTCCGTACGGGTGGTGAACGCCGACCCGGTGGTGGGCGGGCTGCCGACGTACGGCTGGTCGACCGGTATCCAGGTGGGCGCCGGGGGCGAGATCGTCGGCGGCAGCGGACAGCTGAAGGGCCTGGAGAAGGGCGACGCGTACCCCGTGGTCGGCGCCGACGAGGCGCTGAAGCAGCTGAACGCGGACAACAGGCGGGACGCGAGGTCCGGCATCGGCGGCTGCGCGACCCCGGAGCCGCTGGAGGGCGACCCGGCTTCACCGGACGCCGACTGCGCCACGCGGGGCGGAACGCCTCCGGCGGACACGGTGACGGTCGAGAAGGCCGAGTTCGGGCTCGCGGCGCAGTACGCGGACGGCGAGCAGATCCTCGTACCGTCCTGGCTGTTCTCCGTACGTCCCGGAGGCGGCCCCGAAAGCACGGTCGTGCAGGTCGCGGTGGACCCGGATCACCTGGCGCCGGAGAGCACCCGGCCCTCCCCCGCGCCCACGAAGGACCCGGGCTCCACGGACAGCGGTGCGGGCATCACCTCGTACAGCGCGGACGGCCGGACCCTTGAGGTGAACTTCTGGGGCAGCGTGTGCAGCACGTACGACGCCGGTGCCACGGAGGACGGCGCCACCGTGCGCGTCACGGTCGCCGAGTCGAAGCCGGAGCCCGGGAAGGCCTGCATCATGATCGCCAAGATGCTGACGCGGACGGTGACGCTCGACGAGCCGCTGGACGGCCGGAAGGTGGTCGACGCGGGGTCGGGCGAGACCGTGCCGCGCGGCTGAGGGGTCCTTGCGCGAAAGGCGACGGCGGCGGCGCTCCCTGGCCGGGAGCGCCGCCGCCGTCGGTACGTCTCGGGCTCAGCTGAAGGAGTCACCGCAGGCGCAGGAGCCCGTGGCGTTCGGGTTGTCGATCGTGAAGCCCTGCTTCTCGATGGTGTCCACGAAGTCCACGGAGGCACCGCCCAGGTACGGGGCGCTCATCCGGTCGGTGACGACCTTGACGCCGCCGAAGTCCTTCACGACGTCGCCGTCGAGCGAGCGCTCGTCGAAGAAGAGCTGGTAGCGCAGGCCCGAGCAGCCGCCGGGCTGCACGGCGACGCGCAGGGCGAGGTCGTCCCGGCCCTCCTGCTCCAGCAGGGCCCTGACCTTCTCTGCGGCGGCGTCGGACAGGAGGATGCCGTCGCTCACGGTGGTGGTCTCGTCCGATACGGACATCTGCTTCTCTCCCGGGTTGTACGGACTGCTTGCCGACGGTCCAACCATCGGGGCCGCGGATTCATTCCGGGCCAGGCGCTTGTCTGTTCCCTTCATGCTCGCACACCGTCCGCGCGAGGGGATGCGTCACATCGACGCTATCGGCATCGTCAAGCTGACACGAAGCGGTTATGATAGATAACGTCAATTAGACGAAAAGGCGTTTCGCAGAAAAGAAAGGGTGCGTGTCGTGACCACCGCCCAGCCCCTGGATGTCCAGCCGACGCCCCTCGCCCTCCTGCTGCTCGGCCGCGAGGCCGACCCGCGGAGCGAGCGCGGGGTCGAATGCCCGGGCGACCTCCCCTCCCCGTCCGACCCGGACCTGGTGGAGCGGGCCCGTGCCGCCAAGGAGAAGCTCGGGGACAAGGTCTTCGTCCTCGGCCACCACTACCAGCGCGACGAGGTCATCCAGTTCGCGGACGTCACCGGCGACTCCTTCAAGCTCGCCCGGGACGCGGCGGCGCGGCCGGAGGCGGAGTACATCGTCTTCTGCGGCGTGCACTTCATGGCCGAGTCCGCCGACATCCTGACCGGTGACGACCAGAAGGTCGTCCTGCCGGACCTGGCCGCCGGCTGCTCGATGGCCGACATGGCCACCGCGGAGCAGGTCGCCGAATGCTGGGACGTACTGACGGAGGCGGGTGTCGCCGACCAGGTCGTGCCGGTCTCGTACATGAACTCCTCCGCCGACATCAAGGCCTTCACCGGCCGGCACGGCGGCACGATCTGCACGTCCTCGAACGCGAAGCGCGCGCTGGAGTGGGCCTTCGAGCAGGGCGAGAAGATCCTCTTCCTGCCGGACCAGCACCTGGGCCGGAACACGGCCGTGCGGGACATGGGCCTGACCCTGGAGGACTGCGTCCTCTACAACCCGCACAAGCCGAACGGCGGCCTCACGGCCGAGGAGCTGCGCGACGCGAAGATGATCCTGTGGCGCGGCCACTGCTCGGTCCACGGGCGCTTCTCGGTGGAGTCCGTCAACGACGTCCGTGAGCGGATCCCGGGCGTGAACGTGCTGGTGCACCCCGAGTGCAAGCACGAGGTCGTTGCCGCGGCCGATCACGTGGGCTCGACGGAGTACATCATCAAGGCCCTGGAGGCGGCGCCGTCCGGTTCCAAGTGGGCCATCGGCACGGAACTGAACCTGGTGCGCCGGCTGGCGAACCGTTTCGCCGCGGAGGACAAGGAGATCGTCTTCCTCGACAAGACGGTGTGCTTCTGCTCGACGATGAACCGGATCGACCTGCCGCACCTGGTGTGGACGCTGGAGTCCCTCGCCGAGGGCAACCTGGTCAACCGCATCCAGGTGGACGCGGAGACCGAGAAGTTCGCGAAGCTGGCGCTGGAGCGGATGCTGGCGCTGCCGTAGCCGGTCCGCCCCGGACCGGAGGGGTTCGGGCCCGAGGGGAAGGCCCCCGATGCCGCTGTGCGGCGTCGGGGGCCTTCCTGTGGGAACTGCGGGCAGCCGTCAGGCCTTCGCGGGCTCAGGCTCCCCGGAGACGGCTTCCTCCGTCGTCTCCGGGTCGCTCGCGCCGGACTTCGCCTCGCGCTTGGCCGCCTTCTTCTTCGCGCGGCGCTCCTTGCGGAGCTCGACCATCGCGTAGAGCGTCGGCACCAGGAGCAGGGTCAGCAGCGTGGAGGTGATCAGACCGCCGATCACCACGACCGCCAGCGGCTGGGAGATGAAGCCGCCTTCACCCGTGACGCCGAGCGCCATCGGGAGCAGTGCGAAGATCGTCGCCAGTGCCGTCATCAGGATCGGGCGCAGACGGTGGCGGCCGCCCTCGACCACTGCCTCTACGACGCCCATGCCCTGGGACCTGTACTGGTTGATCAGGTCGATCAGCACGATCGCGTTGGTCACCACGATGCCGATCAGCATCAGCATGCCGATCATCGCCGGGACGCCCATCGGGGTGCCCGTGGCCACCAGGAGGCCGATGGCGCCCGTCGCCGCGAAGGGGATGGAGACCAGCAGGATCAGCGGCTGGATGAGCGACCGGAAGGTGGCCACCAGCAGCATGAAGACGATCGCGATGGCCGCCAGCATGGCCAGGCCCAGCTTCATGAAGGCGTCGTTCTGGTCCTCGGAGACACCGCCGATGCTCGCGGTGGCGCCGTCCGGGAGGTCCAGGGCGTTGATCTTCTTCTGCAGCTCGGTGGTGACCGCGCCCGTGTTGTCGCCGGTCGGCTTGGCGGTGATCGTCGCCGCCCGCTGGCCGTCGATCCTGGTCATCGAGACCGGGCCGGGGACCAGTTCCACGTCGGCGATGTCACCGAGCTCGACCGGGCCGAGCGGGAGAGCCTTCAGCTCGGCCATCGTGGTGGCCGGGGCGGCGGACCTGACCAGGACGTCACGCTCGGCGTCGTCCATGATCGCCGTGCCGGCCGGGGTGCCGCGCACCGCGCCGGCGACCGCCGCGCCGAGGGTGGCCTCGTTGAATCCGGCGTCGGCCGCCCTGTCGTTGGCCTTGACCGAGATGCGCGGCACGCTCTGCGCCAGGTCGCTCTGGACATCGGTGACGTCCTTGAGCCCGGCGACCTCGCCGCGCACCGCCTCGGACGCCTTCTTCAGTACGTCCGCGTCGGCCGCCTTGACCACGACGCTGAGGTCCTGGCTGCTGAAGCCGTCACCCGAGGCGATCGTGGTGTCGCCGATGCCGTCGAGCTTGCCCAGGGCCTCGTCGATCCGGTCCTGGGTGGCGTCGAAGCCCGCCGAGTCCTTGAGGGTGACCTGGTAGGAGGCCTGGTTGGCGCCCGTACCTCCGCCGAAGGCCGCCATGAAGCCGGAGGAGCCGACGGTGACCTGGTAGTCCTCGACGCCGTCGTCGGCGGCGAGGACCTTCTCGACCTTCCGCGCGGCCGCGTCCGCCGCGTCCAGGCTGGTGCCGGGAGCGAGCTCCTGCTTGATGGAGAGGACTTCCTGCTCACCCTGGTCGAAGAAGTTCGTCTTGAGCAGGGGCGCCATGCCGAGGGTGCCGAACAGGACCACGAAGGCGATGACGATGCTGGTGATACGGCGCCGGGTCGCGAAGCGCAGCACCGGGACGTAGATCCGCTGGAGCCGGCTGGCGGCTTCCTTCTCCTCGGCCTTGCGGCGTGCCTCGTCCGGATCGGTGTCGGTGCCCTTGGGCGCCCGCAGGAACCAGTACGAGAGGACCGGGATCACCGTCAGCGAGACCAGCAGGGATGCCAGCAGGGCCGCCGTGACCGTGAGCGAGAACGAGCCGAAGAGCTGGCCGACCATCCCGCCGACCAGACCGATGGGCAGGAAGACCGCGACGGTGGTGAGCGTGGACGAGGTGACCGCGCCGGCCACCTCCTTGACCGCGGTGATGATCGCCGACCGGCGCTCCTCGCCGTAGCCGAGGTGCCGCTTGATGTTCTCCAGGACCACGATGGAGTCGTCGACGACGCGGCCGATCGCGATGGTCAGCGCGCCGAGGGTCAGCATGTTCAGCGACAGGTCACGGGTCCAGAGCACGATCAGCGCGAGGACCACGGAAAGCGGGATGGAGACCGCGGTGACCAGCGTCGAGCGGATCGACGCGAGGAAGACCAGGATCACGACGACCGCGAAGAGCAGGCCGAGCGCGCCCTCGGTGGTCAGGCCGGAGATCGCCTTCGAGACGGCGGGCCCCTGGTCGGAGACGACGGTCAGCTCGGCGCCGGCGCCGAGGTCCTCGCGCAGGTCCGGCAGCTTGTCCTGGACGGCGTCCGAGATGGCGACGGCGCTGCCGTCCTTGTCCATCGTCGCCATGACGGCCAGGCTCGGCTTGCCGTTCGTACGGGTGATGGAGACCGCGGTGGCGGGCTCCTGCTCCACGGTGGCGACGTCACCGACGCGGACCGGCTTTCCGGCCTTGCCGGTCGCCGGGTCCGCCGCGGAGACCTTCAGGTCCTCGATCTGCTGGAGCGAGGTGAAGGGGCCGCCCACCTGGACGGTACGGCTCTTGCCGGACTCGGAGAAGGAGCCTGCCGGGACGGTGGCGCCGCCGGCCTGGAGGGCCTGGGACAGCGAGCCGGCGTTCAGGCCGGCCGCGGCGAGCTTCCTGTCGTCGGGGACGACCGAGACCTGGAGGTCCTGGACGCCCTCGACCGAGACCTGGCCGACGCCCTCGATGTCCTCGATCGCCGGGACGACCGTACGGTCCAGCTGGTCGGCGAGCGCCTGCTGGTCCTTGTCGGAGGTGACGGCGAGGACGACGGCCGGGATGTCGTCCGTCGAACCCGCGACGACCTGCGGGTCCACGTCCTCGGGCAGCTGGGCGCGGGCGCGGTTCACGGCCTGCTGGATGTCGGCGACGAGCTGCTTCGTCCCTTCGTCGCCGAAGTCGAAGGTCGCCATGACGACGGCGTTGCCCTCGCCGGCGGTCGAGGTGATGCCCTCGACCCCGTCGACGGCCTTGATGGCGTTCTCGAGCGGCTCGACGACCTGCTTCTCGACCACGTCGGGGGACGCGCCCTGGTAGGGGGCCAGCACCGACACCATCGGAAGTTCGATGGTGGGCAGCAGCTGCTGCTTGAGCTGCGGGATCGCGATCGCTCCGAACACGAGCGCGACGATCGAGATCAGCCCGATCAGGGCCCGTTGCGCGAGGCTGAACCTGGACAGCCAGGACATGGGTGCGTCTCTCTTCTGTGGCGTACGCGGCAGGTGGGCGGCTGTTCGGTGCTCACATCGGTGAGCACAGGGGACACAGCCCGCCCACCTATACGATCGCCTGGTCCCCGGGCGAAATCGTCGGCCCCCGGGTTGCTTTCCCGGTCCGCGCATACCGCAGCTGGAGTAGCCGGGTCTACACCCCTCACTCCACCCGGGGGCGGACCAGTCCCGATTCGTAGGCAATGACGACCAATTGCGCCCGGTCCCGCGCACCCAGTTTCGCCATGGCCCGGTTCACATGGGTCTTCACGGTGAGCGGGCTGACGACGAGCCGGTCGGCGATCTGGTCGTTGGAGAGCCCGCCCGCCACGTGGACGAGCACCTCGCGCTCGCGCCCGGTGAGTGCGGCGAGGCGCTCGGCGTACGCCGAGCCGTCCGGACCGTCGGCGGCGCTGCCGCCCTGGGCGAGGAAGCTGGCGATGAGGCCCTTGGTCGCGACCGGGGAGAGCAGCGCCTCACCGGCCGCCGCGACGCGGATGGCGTTGAGCAGTTCGTCCGGTTCCGCGCCCTTGCCCAGGAAACCCGAGGCGCCCGCGCGCAGGGACTGCACCACGTACTCGTCCACCTCGAAGGTGGTGAGCATGACGATCCGTACACCCGCCAGGTCCGGGTCCGCGCTGATCATCCGGGTGGCGGTGAGCCCGTCGGTGCCCGGCATCCGGATGTCCATCAGCACGACGTCGGCACGGGTCGAGCGTGCCAGCGCCACGGCCTGGGCCCCGTCGGCGGCCTCGCCGACGACCTGCATGTCGGGCTCGGAGTCGACCAGCACCCGGAACGCGCTGCGCAGCAGCGCCTGGTCGTCGGCGAGCAGCACCCTGATCGGCGTCATGCGCGTCCCCCCGTCGTCTCCGCCGCGCCCGGCCTCTCCGGCGCGCGTGTGCGGGACGTGACGGGCAGGATCGCATGGACCCTGAACCCGCCTCCGTAACGGGGCCCCGCCGTAAGGGTGCCTCCGAGGGCCGTGACGCGCTCGCGCATGCCGATCAGGCCGTGCCTGCCGCCGTCCGCCGGAGCGGGGGCGGGATCCGCGCCGCCGCCGTCGTCGAGCACGGTGACCTCCGCGGTACCCCCGACCCGTACGACACTCACCTCGGCCTTCGCCTCGGGCCCCGCGTGTTTGCGCACGTTGGTCAAGGCCTCCTGGATGATCCGGTAGGCCGCGAGGTCGACCGCCGCGGGAAGCGGGCTGTCCGGGTCGGTGCAGGCCACCTCGACGGGGAGCCCCGCGTTGCGGAAGGTGTCGATGAGAGCGTCGAGGACGGCGAGCCCCGGCGCGGGTTCCGTGGGCGCCTCCGGATCGCCGGACTGACGGAGCAGTCCGACCGTGGCCCGGAGTTCGTTGAGCGCGGAGCGGCTGGCCTCCCGTACGTGTGCGAGCGCCTCCTTCGCCTGGTCGGGGCGCTTGTCCATGACGTGGGCGGCGACCCCGGCCTGGACGTTGACCAGGGCGATGTGGTGGGCGACGACGTCGTGGAGGTCCCGGGCGATACGCAGGCGCTCCTCGGCGACCCTGCGGCCCGCCTCCTCCTCGCGGGTGCGCTCGGCGCGCTCGGCCCGTTCCCTGATCGCGTCGATGAACGCGCGCCTGCTGCGCACCGCGTCCCCGGCCGCGCACGCCAGACCGGTCCAGGCGAGCACGCCGACGTTCTCCTGGCTGTACCAGGGCGTTCCGCCGACCACCATCGCGGCCACGGTCAGCACCACCGTGGTCAGCAGGCCGACCCGCCAGGTGGTGGGGCGGTCGGTACGGGACGCGACGGTGAACAGCGCGACGACCGCGCTCATCACCACGGGGGCGGGCGGGTCCATCAGGGCGAACTCGACGGCGGACAGCTGCCCCGTCACGGCGAGTACCACCACGGGCCTGCGCCGGCGCAGGACGAGCGCCCCGGCCGCGAGCACCATCAGGAGCACGCTCGACAGCTCGGGTGTCCGGGCTCCGAGGACCGGACCGTGGCCCGGGACCGGCTCGGCGAAGGACGCGCAGAGCATGGTGACGAGCACGGCGAGTGCGAGGCCACCGTCGAAGGCGAGGGGATGGCCGCGCAGCCAGCGGCGGGGGCGCACGAGCCCGGTTCCGAGGGTGGTCACGTCGGGCAACGGTACGGCGTCTCTCCGAGGGGCCGGTCCGTACGGTGTCCTGACGGCATCACGGCACGGTGTGCACGGCACGACGCCCCGCACCGGCAGGGCCGGGGCGGGGCGTCGTGGGGAGTGCGGAGCGGGCGGGGCATCCGGGTCAGCCCGGAATGAGTCCGCCGTCGTGGAGCATGGAGCGCACCTCTTCGAGGGTGGCGTCAGGTGCCGGCAGGATCAGTTCGGACGGCTCCAGGGAGTCGTCGGGAAGCGGCGAACCGAGCTCACGCACCTTGTCCAGAAGTGCGTGGAGCGTGGTGCGGAAGCCGGGTCCGTCACCGCTCTCCATCTCCGCGAGGAGTATGTCGTCGAGCTTGTCCAGCTCGGCGACATGACTGTCGGCCAGTACGACCTGGCCCTCCCCCATGATCCGTACGATCATGACGCCGTCCTTACTGCTTGTCGAACTTGTGCGGGGACTGCTGCGACTGCGGTGCCGCGTCCTGCGCACCGCCCTCGATGGCCTGCTGCTGCCCGGCGGAGCCGCCGGCCAGCTCGGCCTTCATGCGCTGCAGCTCCAGCTCCACATCCGTACCACCGGAGATCCGGTCCAGCTCGGCGGCGATGTCGTCCTTCGCCGTGCCCGACGGGTCGTCGAGGGCCCCGGAGGCCAGCAGTTCGTCGATGGCTCCCGCACGCGCCTGGAGCTGCTGGGTCTTGTCCTCGGCCCGCTGGATGGCCAGGCCGACGTCGCCCATCTCCTCGGAGATGCCGGAGAAGGCCTCGCCGATCCGCGTCTGTGCCTGGGCCGCGGTGTAGGTGGCCTTGATGGTCTCCTTCTTCGTGCGGAAGGCGTCGACCTTGGCCTGCAGACGCTGGGCCGCGAGAGTGAGCTTCTCCTCCTCGCCCTGCAGCGTCTGGTGCTGCGTCTCCAGGTCCGTGACCTGCTGCTGGAGGGCGGCGCGCCGCGAGAGCGCCTCGCGGGCCAGGTCCTCGCGGCCGAGCGCGAGAGCCTTGCGGCCCTGGTCCTCCAGCTTGGACGACTGCCCCTGCAGCTGGTTCAGCTGCAGCTCCAGCCGCTTGCGCGAGGTCGCCACGTCGGCGACGCCGCGGCGTACCTTCTGGAGCAGCTCGAGCTGCTTCTGGTACGAGTAATCGAGGGTCTCGCGCGGATCCTCGGCCCGGTCAAGGGCCTTGTTTGCCTTCGCGCGGAAGATCATCCCCATACGCTTCATGACACCGCTCATGGGCTTCGCGCGCCCCCTTCTGACGAACTGAGCTCCAGCACTCCAACAGAACCCACAGTACGGGCCCTGTCTCCATTACCGCACTGTTCGAGCACCGATGTGCTCCTCCGCAAGGACGACTGACGCCGGTAACGCTCCCGCCCAGGGAGTAGACGAACATCAGGGAAAGCGGCGGCGACGTCCGTTCTGCCCCTGTCGGGACACTTTTCTGGACGCGGGCCGTTGCCGGATCGTTCCCGGCCGGTCGCCGGCAGCTCCGGCCGACCCCGTACCCTTGGGTTTTGTGTTCCGTAGCCGTTCCAAGGAAGAGAAGGCCCCCACCGGCAAGGTGACGGCGGACCTCTCCAAGACGCCCCGCGACCCCCAGGCTCCGAAGGGTCGCCCCACCCCCAAGCGCAGCGATGCCCAGACGCAGCGCCGACGTGCCTCGAGCGGCACGCCGACCGATCGCAAGGAGGCCGCGAAGCGTCAGCGTGAAGCGCGCCGCGCCGACATGGCCAGGCAGCGGGAGGCGCTCGCATCGGGCGACGAGCGCTACCTGCCGGTGCGCGACAAGGGCCCTGTGCGGCGCTATGTCCGTGACTTCGTGGACTCGCGCTTCTGCATCGCGGAGTACTTCCTTCCGCTCGCAGTGATCATCCTGATCCTCAGTGTGATCCAGGTCCAGAACATCCAGAACATCTCGCTGCTGCTCTGGCTCGGCGTGATCGTGCTGATCGTCGTCGACTCCATCGGCCTCGGTTTCCGCCTCAGGAAGCAGCTGGCCGAGCGCTTCCCCGACACCCCGAAGCGCGGCGCGGTGGCCTACGGCCTGATGCGTACGCTCCAGATGCGCCGGCTGCGTCTGCCCAAGCCGCAGGTCAAGCGGGGAGAGCGGCCCTGACCACGGAGATCTCCGGCTTCACGGGGGTGTCCCCCCAGTGGCTGAGCGGGCTCGGCGGACTGCGCAACACGGTCCGCCAGGAGCTCGTCGCCCGGCAGCTCGACGAGCAGATAGCCGCGCGCTTCCCCGTGGGGCAGCGGCTGCGGGTGCTCGACGTCGGCATGGGCCAGGGCACCCAGGCGCTGCGCCTGGCCCGGGCCGGGCACTCCGTGACGGGTCTCGAGTCCGACGGCGAGATGCTGCGCTTCGCACGTGAGTCGCTGGCGGCCGAGCCCGAGGGCATCCGGGAGCGGGTGCGGCTCATCGAGGGCGACGGCCGTGACACCGGGGTCCACTTCCTGCCCGGCAGCTTCGACGTGGTGCTCTGCCACGGCGTGCTGATGTACGTCCCCGAGCCGGATCCACTGCTCGCCGGCCTGGCCAGGGTGCTGGCACCCGGCGGACTCCTCTCCCTGCTCGTGCGGAACGCGGACGCCCTGGCGATGCGACCGGGGACGGCCGGCGACTTCGGCGCGGCTCTCGCCGCGTTCGACACGGACACGTACACGAACAGGCTCGGCCTCGACGTCCGGGCTGACCGGCTCACGGCGCTGCGCGCCACCCTCGCCGGGATCGCCGCCCCGCTGCACGCCTGGTACGGCGTGCGGGTCTTCACGGACAACGTGAGCAACGAGGCCGAGCTGCCCGGCCCCGACGAGCTGGCACGGGTGTTCGACGCCGAGGACCGCGCCGGGCGGACCGACCCCTACCGCGGGGTGGCGGCGCTGCTGCACCTGTGCGGCGTACGCGGCTGACGCGGCCCGGACCGTACGCCCGACCGGTTCGGGACGTGCCCGGGCCGTACGCCTGATCGGCCCACCAGCGCAGGCCGCCGACGGTGGGCCCTGGCGATACTCCCGGCATGGACGCAACCCCTCCCCGCAGGCGGGCGCACCGCTCGCTCACCCCCCTGGCCGCCGGCGTCTGCGCGATCGCGCTGGCGGGCGGCTGCACCGGTCCGGGCCCGGCCCCGTCCGCCGCCCCGGCCCGGCAGACGGTGGTGTCACGGGCCCCGGGCGATCTGGAGGACCAGTACCGGACCGTCATCAGGAACGTGCTGCCCTCCGTCGTGCAGATCGCCGCCGGGGACGGGATCGGCTCGGGCGTCGTCTACGACGACAAGGGCCACATCGTCACGAACGCCCATGTGGTGGGCGGCGAGAAGACCTTCGACGTCACCGTCGCCACGGGCGAGAAGGTGCTCAAGGCGTCCCTGGTCTCCTCCTATCCGGAGCAGGACCTGGCCGTCATCAGGCTCGACGACGTCCCCGAGGGGCTGCGGGCCGCTGAGTTCGGGGACACCGACGAGGTCGAGGTGGGCCAGATCGTCCTGGCGATGGGCTCACCGCTCGGCCTGTCCAGCAGCGTCACCCAGGGCATCGTCTCGGCTGTGGGGCGCACCGTCAGCGAGAGCACCTCGGGCGGTGGCACCGGAGCGACGCTCGCCGACATGGTGCAGACCTCGGCGGCGGTCAACCCGGGCAACAGCGGAGGCGCCCTGGTCAACCTCGACAGCGAGGTGATCGGCATCCCGACCCTCGCGGCGACGGACCCGCAGCCGGGCGACAGCGCGGCCCCCGGCATCGGGTTCGCCATCCCCGTCTCCATGGTGAGGACGGTCGCCGGCCAGATCATCGAGTCCGGCAGGGTCACCGACTCGGGCAGGGCGGCGCTGAACATCACGGGCCGCACCGTCGTGGACGACGACTACAAGCCTGCCGGTGTCGCGATCGTCAGTGTCCAGAAGGGCGGAGCGGCCCAGAAGGCAGGTCTGCGCGCCGGAGACATCATCACCCGGATCGGCGATACCCGGGTCACGACGATCACGTCGCTCTCGGAGGCCCTGGCGGGCGACGAGCCGGGCCAGGAGGTCTCGGTGACGTACAGGCGCCGGGGCGCGGAGAAGACCGCCGAGGTCACCCTGGGCGAGGTCTGAGAACCGGTCGGGGCGCACGCCACCGGGCGGCAGGGAGCCCGCCCGGGCGCCTGGCCCGGGCGGGGCTGCGGGCCTCAGTCGGCCTGGAGGCCCATCGGGCCGTAGATCTTCGTCGCGTCCTCGAAGAGGGTCACCTGGTCCGTGCCGCCTTCGAGGAGCTCCTTCCAGAACTCACCGATCCAGGACTCCGCGTCGCCCTGAGTCGTGAACTCCTCCGGCTGCAGCGCCGGCTCCGTCTCCGTACCGTCGGACTTCTCGAACCGCCACGTCCACGCCATGTCCGCCTCCTGGGTCACGTTGCTCCCCGAAGACTAGTGGGTGTCCCGGGCGCGCAGGTGACGGATGGACACGGGAGGATCAGAGCGTGGAACTGACACTGCTCGGCACCGGAGCCCCCGACGGGCTGCCGCGGCCCGACTGCCCCTGCGCCGTCTGCGCGTCCTCCCGCGGCACCGGGGCGCGCGCCGCCACCGCGCTGCTCGTGGACGACGCGCTGCTGCTGGACCTCACCCCGGGCGCCGTGTTCGCCGCCGCCCGTGCGGGCCGCTCGCTCGCCGCCGTGCGGCAGGTGCTGCTGACCCACCCCCATGACGGGCCGGCGGTGGAGCTGCCGGCGTCCCTGCCGCCCGCGGGGCGTATTCCGGACGGTCAGGAGCTGACGCTGATCAGCGGGCACCGGGTGAGGGCCCTGGCGATGGACGCGCCGGGCACCGGGTACGAGGTGACGTCGCCGGAGGCCGAGCGCCTGCTCTATCTGCCGCCCGGGGCCTCCCCCGCCGGGCTTGCGGCCCCGGTGGCGGAGCCGTACGACATGGTCGTGTGCGACGTGATCGCGCGGCCGGACTCCGTGGCCAGGCTGCGGGCCGTCGGGGCCGTCGGGCCCGGCACCGAGGTGATCGCCGTCCATCTGGACCATGACGCGCCGCCCGGAGCCGAGCTGGACCGCCGGCTCGCGGCGGGCGGGGCGCGAGCGGTGCCGGACGGGACGACGCTGCCGGTGGGCGCCTACCACCCGGTGCCCGAGGTGCCCCTGCGCACGCTGGTCACGGGCGGGGCCCGTTCGGGGAAGTCGGTGGAGGCCGAACAGCGTCTGGAGACCTTCCCCGAGGTGGTGTACGTCGCGACGGGCGGTTGCCGCGACGGGGACTCGGAGTGGGAGGCGCGGATCGGGCTGCACCGGGAGCGCAGGCCCGCCGCCTGGCGTACCGAGGAGACCTGCGAACTGGCGGGTCTGCTGGAGCAGGACGGTCCGCCGCTGCTGATCGACTGCCTGTCGCTGTGGCTGACGGACGCGATGGACCGGGTGGAGGCCTGGGACGACGCCCGGTGGGCGGACGGCGGTGAGGAGAAGCTCCGCGAACGGGTCGCCGAGCTGGTCCGCGCGGTGCGCGGGACGCGTCGTACGGTCGTGGCCGTGACCAACGAGACCGGCTCGGGTGTGGTCCCGGCCACGACCGTACGACGCG
>NZ_MAPV01000103.1 GCF_001700505.1 Streptomyces mutomycini | reverse complement strand
CCCCGCGGGGGCCCCGGCGGCAGCCCCCGCCGCACCGGTCGCCGAGGCTCCCGTCGAGCGCCTCATCGTCGGCTACAAGTCGATGACCACCGAGGCCAAGTCCGACGCCGCGGCGGCCAAGGACGCCAAGGCGAAGGGCGCGAAGGCCGGAGAGGCCCTCGAGTTCGACCGGCGCATCGGCACCGGAGCCGCCCTGGTCGACCTCGGCGGGGAACTGGGCAAGAAGGACTCCCAGGACGTCATGGCCGCCTTCGAGGCCGACCCCGATGTCGCCTACGTCGTGCCGGACCGCCGGATGTACGCCACGGCCGTGACCCCCAACGACACCGAGTACAACCGTCAGTGGGACCTCTTCGAGACGACCGCCGGCATGAGGGTTCCGGGTGCCTGGGACAAGGCGACCGGCACGGGTGTCAAGGTCGCCGTCATCGACACCGGATACGTCACCCACTCCGACCTCTCCTCGAAGATGGTCGCCGGATACGACTTCATATCCGACTCGTTCGTGGCCAACGACGGCGGCGGCCGCGACAGCAACGCCGCCGACCCGGGTGACTGGATGCTGCAGGGCGAGTGCGGCAACAACTACCCGGAGCGGGACTACGACAGTTCCTGGCACGGCACCCACGTGGCAGGCACCATCGCCGCAGCCGCCAACAACAGCAAGGGCATCGCGGGCATCGCGTACAACGCGACCGTCCAGCCCGTCCGTGTGCTCGGCAAGTGCGGCGGCACGACCGCCGACATCATGGACGGCATCACCTGGGCCTCCGGCGGCACCGTCGCGGGTGTGCCCTCCAACCCGAACCCCGCCGACGTCATCAACATGAGCCTCGGCGGCAGCGGTGCCTGCGACGCGGGCACCCAGAGCGCCATCACCGCCGCCGTGAACCGCGGTACCTCCGTCGTCGTCGCGGCCGGCAACAGCAACGCCAACGCGGCCAACTTCAACCCGGCCAACTGCAACAACGTCATCACCGTCGCCGCCTCGGACCGTGAGGGCAACCGCGCCTCGTACTCCAACTACGGCACCGTCGTCGACATCACCGCCCCGGGAGGCGAGACCGCCGTCAGTTCCGCCAACGGCATCTGGTCCACTCTGAACAGCGGCTCCCGCGGCCCGGTCAGCGAGAACTACGAGGCCTACCAGGGCACCAGCATGGCCGCCCCCCACGTGGCCGGCCTCGCGGCCCTGATGTACCAGGCGAACCCGTCCATCACCCCGGCCCAGGTCGAAAGCGCGATCAAGAGCAACGCCCGGACCCTGCCCGGCACCTGCTCCGGCGGCTGCGGTGCCGGCCTCGCCGACGCGGCGGCCACCCTCGGCGCGGGCACCGGAGGCACGCCCACCGGCAAGGTGTTCACCAACTCGGCCGACGTGAACGTCCTGGACAACACCACGGTCACCTCGTCGATCCCGGTCAGCGGCGTCGGCGGCTACGCCCCCGCCGCTCTCAAGATCGACGTCGACATCCGGCACACCTACCGCGGTGACCTCAAGGTCGAGATCGTCGCCCCGAGCGGTGCCTCCGCCCTGCTGAAGGACTTCAGCACGAGCGACAGCGCGGACAACGTCATCACCACGTACACGGTCGACGCCTCCAGCGTCCTCGCCGACGGCACCTGGAAGCTCCGCGTCACCGACAACTACAGCGGCGACACCGGCTACATCGCCTCCTGGAGCCTGACCTTCTGACAGATCCACTCCGCACGACCGACTCAGGGCCTGCCGATGCCGAGGACGCATCGGCAGGCCCCTGCCCCGTTCCAGGGGCAGGGGCGCCGAGCCGTTCCGGAGCCGCATGGGGGGTGGAAATGCGGCGCCGGCCCGGGACGAGCCTGACGCATCGGCCGCACCGGGCCCATCCGGAACCCGGTATTCACGGATACGCAATCAATCCCGGCCGGCACGACGGCCCGGGCCGGCTGCCGGCGAAATGAACAGCGGTCATCTGCGCCGGGGCCGGTCGTGGTGCTGCGGGGATGACGGGACCGAGTACGTGGGACGGCCTTCCCGGCACCCCTGCCGTCCACCGGCCGGGGCGCGGCCCCGGCGACACGCCGACCTCGACAGGAGCGGCCATGCGCGTCAACGAAGAGAGCCACGGGACACCTCGTGGTGACGGCGAAACCGCGGCGCCGTGGGCGGAGTTCGGGCAGCAGCTGAAGTGTCTCCGCAGGCGGGCGGGGCTGACCCAGCGCCAGCTCGGTCAGCGGGTCGGCTACCACCACAGTCTGATCAGCAGGTGGGAGAGCGGCACGCGCGAGCCGATGCCCGGTGCGGTGGACTGCCTGGAGCGGGTCCTCGACGCGCACGGCGTGCTGTCGTCGCTCGTCGCGGCTCCCCGGGGAAACCCGGAACGTGCGTGGCAGGGAAACCTGGGAGCCGGGTTCTTCTCGCCCCTGCCCGGCGGTGAGTGGCACCAACCGGTCCCGGCGTCCCTGGGAGGCGGCTGGCCGCTCCTGCTGCCCCCGGGCGCGTGCCCGATGCACGTGGCGGATGCCTGTGAGGTGCCGGCCTTCGTGGACCTGCCGGTGCTGCTGGTCCGGATGCGAGCGGCGTGCGCAGCCGCGGTACCGGACGCTGCGGAGCCCGAGGTGATCCACGGCCTGGTCGCTCTGCTGGGCCGGTGCGAGCGGGTCGCCGCGTGCACGACCTCGACGACGTCGGCCGGCATGGTCGAGCACATCCTGGGGGGCCTCGTCGCCTGGGCCGGGGCGGTCGATGCGGCGGGACGGTCTCCTGCCGTCCAGCTTCGGCTCGCCGCCCACTTCGCCCAGCTCGCCGGGCGGCTGCGGATGTACTGGGGGCAGGGTGCGCTGTCGATGGCGTGGGTCGGCCACGGGCTGCGCTGGGCGGAGGCGGGCGGCGACGTGGGAGTGCGGGCGACGCTGATGACCGATCTGTGCACGCTGGCCAGGCTCGACGGTGACGGCGCCTCCTCGCTGTCGTACGCGCGTGCCATCGGTGCGCTCGACGGGAGGCGCGGCTGGATCGCGACGCTGTCGCACATGTACCGGGCCCGCGGTCATGCGGTGCTCGGCGAGGGGGCGGAGAGCAGGCGGCAGGCCGAGCTGGGCCGTCGGCGCCTGGAGCGGCTGGACGCGCGCGATCTCGGCGAGGCGCCCTGGCTGGCGGCCGGGCAGGGGCAGTTGCGGATGGAGGCCACGGTCGCCGGCGGGCTGCGGGATCTGGCCGCCGTCACCGGCGACCGGGCGACCGCCCGCAGCGCGGCCCGCTCCGCCGTACGGGCGATGGAGCAACTGCCGGACGGGATGCTGCCGACACGGCTGCTGCTGACCGTACGGCTCGCGGACTCCCATGTCTGCGCGGGAGACCTGGACGTCGCGCTGGAGCTGGCGGGGGCGGTGGTGGACCAGGCGGTCTCGGCCCGGAGGCGCACGATCTCACAGGAGCTGGAGGGGCTGCGGGACCGGCTTTCCGGTGTCTGGGGCGGGGTGCGCGAGGTGCGCGAGTTCGGGGAGCGGTTGAGGGCAGCCGTGGAGGCGTCGCGGGCCTGAGGTACCCCGCGACCGGCAGCGCGGGCCGATCCAGCAGGGTGTCGGCGGCCGATGGGCGGCCGTACCCGGGTGTCCGTATACCGGTCGGCGTTTGCCGCTCTTTGACAAGGAGCCGTCCAGCGGACCAACACCGTTGACCCTGCGGACGTCCGGTGTGAGTGTTCTGCCGCCCGGACGTGAACATGACCATTCGCCAGCCCCCGGGGTCGTGGTCCGCGACCTCCCCGCTCGTGTTCCTTGCCACCAAGGGGCTCTCACGGCCCGGGTGTTCCTGCGGGATTCGCCGCAGGAACCAGTTCGTCCCCCACCATCCTGCTTAGGAGCACTGGTGAACCGAAGACTTGCCGTGGCCGGCCTCTCCCTGGCCGTGGCCCTGGGAACGGCGGCCCTGCCCGCCCCGGCGGCCGCTCATGCGGCACCCGCCGCCCCGGCCGCCGCGAAACCGAAACCCAAACCCGTCGACCGGGCGATAGCCGCCGCTGACAAGGCAACCGCCAGCGGGTTCGACGCCCTGGCCAAGGGGCCCGACGAGCGCTACGACCGCCGCATGGTGACGCCCTGGCTCAAGGGGCTCTACTCGGTGGCGTACGAGCGGACCTATCGCGGTCTGCCCGTCGTCGGCGGCGACGCGGTCGTCCTCGCGGACGGCAGCGGCAAGGTCCGCGCCGCGCGCTCCGCCTCCGACGTGAAGATCTCGGCCGGAACCAAGGCCGAGGTCGGAGCGGCCGCCGCGGCGCGGACCAGCCGGGCGGAGCTGAAGAAGGCCGACCGGACCACGTCGCAGCGCCTCGTGATCAAGGTTCAGGACGATAAGGCACGGCTGGCGTGGGAGACGGTGGTCACCGGCTCCACGGGTTCCGCCGGCGCACACGAGAGCCGGCTCCACGTCTTCGTCGACGCCCGCACCGGCAAGGTGCTCGACTCGTACGACGAGGTGCGCGAGGGCAACGGCACCAGCGAGTGGAACGGCCCGAGCCCGCTGCCCATCAACACCAGCCAGTCGGGCGGCAGCTACCAGCTCAGCGACCCGACCCGTCCAGGGCTGAACTGCTCCGACTACAGCACCGGCGCGGTGTTCAGCGGCTCCGACGACAACTGGGGCACCGGCAGCGCGAGCAGCAAGGAGACCGGCTGCGTCGACGCCATGTACGGCGCGCAGAAGCAGTGGGACATGCTCGGCGCCTGGCTCGGCCGCAACGGACACGACGGCAATGGCGGCAGCTGGCCGGTCAGGGTCGGTCTGAACGACGTCAACGCCACCTGGAACGGGTCCAGGGTCACCATCGGCCACAACCAGGCGAACAAGTGGATCGCCTCCCTGGACGTCGTCGCCCATGAGTACGGGCACGGCATCGACCAGTACACACCGGGCGGCTCCAACAACGAGAACGGCCTCGGCGAGGCCACCGGCGACATCTTCGGCGCCCTGACCGAGGCCTACGCCAACCAGCCGGCGCCCTACGACACCCCGGACGACTACGAGGTCGGCGAGATGATCGACCTCGTCGGCAGCGGGCCGATCCGCTACATGTACGACCCGTCCAAGATCGACGACCCCAACTGCTACTCGTCGTCGATCCCGACCACCGAGGTGCACGCCGCCGCCGGCCCGCTGAACCACTGGTTCTACCTGCTGGCCGAGGGCACCAACCCCGGGGACGGCAAGCCGGCCAGCCCCACCTGCAACAACTCGACACTCACCGGCGTCGGCATCCAGAACGCGGGCAAGATCTTCTACGGCGGCATGCTGCTCAAGACCAGCGGCATGACCCACAAGCGCTACCGCACCACGACCCTGACCGCAGCCAAGAACCTCGACTCCACCTGCAACCTCTTCAACAAGACCAAGGCCGCCTGGGACGCGGTCAGCGTGCCCGCGCAGACCGGCGACCCCACGTGCACCGGCACGCCGGTCTCCGACTACTCCATGGCCGTCGGCCCCTCCTCGGGCAGCGTCCAGCCGGGCAGTTCGACCACGGCGACCGTCTCCACGACCGTGACCAGCGGCAGCGGCCAGTCCGTCGCACTGTCGGCGACCGGAGCGCCGGCCGGGGTCTCCGTCTCCTTCAGCCCCTCGTCTGTGACCTCGGGCAACAGCGCCACCATGACGGTGTCCACCACCGCCTCCGCGGCACCCGGCACGTACACCCTCACGGTCCGGGGTGACGGCCAGGCCGACCACACCGCGCAGTACACCCTGACCGTCGGCGGAGTGTCCTCCGGCACCGACGCCCCCGACATCGACGTCGCCAAGGTCAAGGCGCACCTCAGCCAATTCCAGACGATCGCGAACAACAACGGCGGCAACCGCAGGGCCGCCGGCACCGGTTACACCCAGTCGCTCGCCTACGTGAAGGGCAAGCTCCAGGCGGCCGGCTACACGGTCACCGAGCAGCCCTGCACCTCCGGCTGCACCGCCGGCGCGGGCGCGAACCTGATCGCGGAATGGCCCAAGGGCGACGCGGCCAAGGTCTACATGTTCGGCGCCCACCTGGACAGCATCTCCACGGGCCCCGGCATCAACGACAACGGCTCCGGATCCGGGGCACTGCTGGAGACCGCGCTGACGCTCGCGCAGAAGAACCCCACCATGCTGAACCGGGTCCGGTTCGCCTGGTGGACGGACGAGGAGCAGGGCCTCAACGGCTCCGACTTCTACGCCAGGACCCTCACCGCCACCCAGCGGTCGCAGATCAAGGCGTACTACAACTTCGACATGATCGCCTCCACCAACGGCGGCTACTTCATCAACAACATCACCTCGGCCGCCGCCGCGCCGATGAAGGAGTACTGGGCCTCGCTGAACCTGGCGCCCGAGGAGAACACCGAGGGAGCGGGCCGCAGCGACGACGCCTCGTTCGAGAGCTACGGCATCGCGACATCCGGCTACGCGATGGGTGCCAGCGCCACCAAGACATCGGCGCAGGCCACCAAGTGGGGCGGCACGGCGGGCCGTTCGTACGACCCCTGCTACCACTCGTCCTGCGACACCACCGCCAATGTCAATGACACCGGCCTCAACCGCGCATCCGACGGCATCGCGTACACCCTGTGGAAGCAGGCGGTCGGCACCGGAGTGCCGGTCAACGACTTCTCCCTCTCGGCCGCCCCCTCCTCGGGCACCGTGGACCCGGGTTCCTCCGCCACGGCCACCGTCGCCACCGGCACCACCAGCGGCTCGGCGCAGACGGTCCAGCTCTCCGCGGCGAACGCCCCCTCGGGCGTCACCGTGAGCTTCGCGCCGTCGTCCGTCACCTCCGGCGGCAGCTCGGCCATGACCGTCAGCACGACGGCGTCGACGGCACCCGGCGTGTACACGCTCACCGTCACCGGCACGGGGACCTCGGCCACCCACACGACGACCTACACACTGACCGTGAACGGCTCCGGCTCCTGCGACACCGGCCAGAAGATCGTCAACGGCGGGTTCGAGAACGGGACGTCGCCGTGGACGGGTGACACCGGCAGCATCGGCGCCCACAGCGGCCAGGCACCGCGCACAGGAACCCGGGCCGCGTGGCTCGTCGGTTACGGCAGCAGCCGCACCGAGACGATCAACCAGTCGGTGACCGTCCCGGCCGGCTGTGCCAAGGCCACCCTCAAGTACTACCTGCACATCGACACCGACGAGGCGGGCTCCACGGCCTACGACGTCTTCCGGATGAAGGTGAACGGCACCACCCTCGCCACCAGGTCCAACGCCGACGCCGCGACCGGCTACGTCCTCCAGTCCGTCGACCTGAGCTCCTACGCCGGACAGCAGGTCACGGTGACCTTCACGGCCACCGAGGACTCGTCCCTGCAGACCAGCTTCGTCATCGACGACGTGACACTCCAGGGAAGCTGACCGTCCGATCCGGCGATCCGGACGCGGGCGAAGGCCGCGACCGGTTGACCGGAACCCTTGCACGGCGTCGGCTCCCGGGAGCCGACGCCGTGTGTGCGGCCGGTGATGCCGACCTGCTCGAGGGCGGCGAGGCCGCGGAGCCCGGGCCGGCCGTACGGCCGGCGCGGAGACCGGGCTGGCCGTACGGCCGTGCACCCGCCCGCCGGGGACGGCCTCCAACCCCGCCGCGCCGTGCTGTTCGCGCCGTCGACCGATTCCCGGATGATGTCCGCGTGCCCGGTGTGCTGGGACGTCTCCTGGAGGAGGTGCAGAAGGATCCTGCGCCCCTGCCGGTGGCGTACGGTCCCGGGCTCCCAGGGTGTCTCCGGCAGAGGAACCTCCGCGTCCGGGGCCCGCCTCCGTGGAGGCGCCCTTCTCGCTGGGGCCTCCCGGTTGGACCATGCTGGGCTCGCGTGATCCGGACGAAGGACCCTAGCCCCGGCCATCACCGTCCAGGAACGCGCGCAGGGCTCTGCGCAGCCGCTCGGCGAGCCGCATCCGGGCAATGCGCAACTCCGCTCCCCACCGGCGGAGCCGGACCGACCACCATCCCGTCACCAGGCTCATCGTCGGTGGGACCACGACCGCCGCGAAGACGACCATGAGGATGAGCAACGTCACCGATGGGACGGACACTTCGTACTGCACCAGCACTTTCTGTACCTCTCTGTCCATGACGCCGCGCGGCCGGACGAGAGGTCCGGGCAGCGGAGAGCACGCTCGAATTCGGGATCGATGGCGTCCGGGCGCGTCCCGGAGCGTGTGGAGCACTGTCGGCGGGCGGGCACCGCACGGAGACGTGATCGAGGAGCGCGGCGTCGGAGGACGCAGCGCGCGGTCGGCCGGGCAGTGCCGCCGGAAGACGTCGGCGGGGTCCCGCCGGTCGAGCGGTCTCGTCAGCTCCGGCCGGCCACGGTGGCGACTCGCCGGGTGTCAGGACCGCGTCGACCGGTACGAGCCGGCCCGACAGCGGCCCGGCTTGCCGGGCGGCCGGGGCGACGGCGCGCCCGTCGCCGCGGCGGGCGCGGGTCGCGGTCGCGAAACTCGCTCAGTGCCGGCCTTCGAGCCACCGGACGATCAAGCCTCTCGGCGCCTGGGATCCGGACTCGTTGAATCTCACCTTGAGTCACTCCTTCCGTGATCTTGTATGGAGAGATGGCGGGTTGGGATCCCAGTGCGTCCTTGTGACGCTGAGTTGATTACACGGCACGGCGCCGACCTGCGTCATCACTTCTGAACGGAAATTGAGGATAACGATCCGGCCGCAAGTGGACACGTTCCGTAGCGAATGGCTGAGAGGCTTCGCCGATGCCGTGACGGACGGTGAGCGTCGTCGGCACTGCTTGACCTGGAGCCGGTTCATCAGCGTGACTGCCATGGCGCACCTCGCGTCGGAGCGGCTCGCGCATGCCGGGCCGCGGCGACCGGTGACCACTGGAGGGGGCTGGTTTGGAACTGCTGCTGGTCGAGGACGACAACCACGTCGCCGCCGTTCTGTCCGCGGTCCTCACGCGCCACGGCTTCGGCGTCAGGCACGCCCGCACCGGCGGGGAGGCGCTCCAGGCGTTGACCTCGGAAGGCGCCGAGTTCGACCTCGTCCTCCTCGGCCTGGACCTGGTCGACATGGATGGCTTCGAGGTGTGTGGCGAGATCCGCAAGCGCACCGGAGCCCCGGTCATCATCGTCACCGCGCGCGGTGACGTACGCTCCCGCATCCACGGTCTCAATCTCGGCGCCGCTGACTACGTGGTGAAGCCGTACGACACCGGAGAGCTGATCGCGCGCATCCGCGCCGTCAGCCGGCGCACCGTGTCCAAGGACATCGTGGAAGGGGTCAGGACCGTGCTGTACCTCGGCTCGCTGATCATCGATCTGCCCTCGCGTCAGGTCAGCGTGGACAACTCGTTCATCCGGCTGACCCCCAAGGAGTTCGACCTCCTCGCCCTGCTCGCGGGGCGGCCCGGTGTGGTCTTCACCCGGGAGCAGATCATGGACGGGGTGTGGCACAACAGCGGGGCGTGGACCGGAAACACTCTGGGAACGCACATCTCGTCCCTGCGCGCGAAGCTGCCCGTACCCGCGCTCATCGAGGCTGTCCGGGGAGTTGGCTACCGCATCGTCCCCCCTGCCGAAGGGTGAGAGCGGGCACCGACGTGCCATGCCCCCGCCGGTGTGTGCCGGGTCCCTCGGCGGACCGGGAATCAGCCGGTCGGACCGTACGTTGCACCCTCGGCGGAGGTCCCCTCCGCACCCGTACAGCAGAGCTGGAGAGTAGAAGAGTCATGCGCGTCGAGATCTGGAGCGACATAGCCTGCCCGTGGTGCTACGTGGGCAAGGCCCGCTTCGAGAAGGGGCTGGCCGGGTTCGCGCACCGTGACGAGGTCGAGGTGATCCACCGCTCCTTCGAGCTGGACCCGGGCCGGGCCAAGGGCGAGACCGAGCAGGTCATCGACATGCTGGCGCAGAAGTACGGGCGCACTCCCGAGCAGGCCCGGGGCATGGAGGCCAACGTCGCGGCGAACGCGCAGGCCGAAGGGCTCGGATACCGCACCGAGGGGCGCGACCACGGCAACACCTTTGACATCCACCGGCTGCTCCACCTCGCCAAGGCCCGTGGGCGCCAGGACGAGCTGCTGACCCGCGTCTACCGGGCGAACTTCGCCGAGGAGCGCTCGGTCTTCGACGACTCGGTGCTGGCCGACCTGGCCGTCGAGGCGGGGCTCGACGCGGACGAGGCGCGTGCCGTGCTGGCCGACCCCGAGGCGTACGCCGACGACGTGCGGGCGGACGAGAGCGAGGCCGCCCAGCTGGGCGCCAACGCCGTGCCGTTCTTCGTGCTCGACCGGCGCTACGGCATCTCCGGCGGGCAGCCCGCCGAGGTCTTCGCCCAGGCCCTTGAGCAGGCGTGGAAGGACCGCGAGGTCCCCGGCCTCACTCAGGTCGGCGGGGACGCCGAGGCCTGTGACGCGGACGGGTCCTGCGAGGTGCCCGGGGCGAAGGCGTCCGACCGGCACGTATAAGGCTTTCTTGGGCGCGCCGCTCGAACTCGCGTGATTGACGCGATGTTGAGCGGCCGTCAGGCTGTCATGCATGGAGACTTCTGCGATCGACCGGGCCAGGGCCACCGAATTCGCATCCGGGACCACCTACCTCAACACCTCCACCTGCGGGCTGATGCCGCGCCGTGCCGTCGAGGCCGTCAGGACGCTGGTCGACCAGTGCGCCGCAGGTGTCCGGGGCGGTGCCGGCAGCGCCGAATCGATCGAGGCCGTCCGTGCCGGATTCGCCCGGATCGCCGGTGTCGCGCCCGCGCGGGTGGCCGTGGGCGGCTCCGTCGCCGCCCATGCGGGGCTCATCGCCGCCTCTCTCCCGCCGGGCGCCGAAGTCCTGGCGCCGACGGGGGAGTTCAGCTCTGTCGTCAGTCCCTTCGCCGTGCGCGGCGACCTGAGGATGCGCTACGTCCCGCTGGCCGGACTGGCTGACGCCGTACGGCCCGGGACCGCGCTCGTCGCCTTCTCTGCCGCCCAGTCCGCCGACGGCCGGGTCGCCGACCTGGACGCCGTCCGCGCCGCCGCGGCCGCACACGGGGCCCGCACGATGCTCGACGCCAGCCAGTCGGCCGGATGGCTGCCGCTGGACGCCGGGGCGTACGACTACACCGTCACCGGCGGGTACAAGTTCCTGATGGGCCCCCGGGGCACGTCGTTCCTGACCGTGACCGAGGAGGCACAGGAGAACCTGCCGCCGCTCTACGCGAGCTGGGTCGCGGCGGAGGACCCCTGGAGCAGCACGTACGGGCCGGTCGAGAAGCTCGCCGTCGACGCCCGGCGGTTCGACCAGCCGGTCGCGTTCCTTGCCTATCACGGTGCCGCGCCGTCCCTGGACCTGCTGGCAGCGGTGGGGGTGGACGCCGTGTACACCTACGCCACCGGGCTCGCAGCCCGCTTCCGGGAGGGGCTGGCGTCGATCGGGTACGAGGCGGTGCCCGGCACCTCCGCGATCGTCGCCGTACCCGGACTGGGCGGCCGGGAGCCCGGTCTGGCCGAGGCCGGGGTGATGGTCTCGGCCCGGGCGGGGAACCTGCGGGCGGCCTTCCACCTGTACAACACCGGGGCCGACGTCGACCGGGCCCTGGACGTGCTGTCCGGCTGAGCCCGCAGGGCTGATGCGCGGGCAGCCCCCGGTCTCGTGGCAGAGGTTCTCCTCCACCTCGGCGAGCAGCCGGGTCGGCTCCGCGCGCCCGGCCCGGCTGAGCCCCGGCGTCCGCCTACGCCGAATCCCGGCGGACCAGTTCGGTGGGGAGTATGACCGCGGCCGGGTCCTCCCCGCCGATCTGCGCCAGCAGTACCCGTACCATCTCGGCGCTGATCCGGTCCCACGGCTGGCGGACCGTCGTCAGCTCCGGCCGTGCGGCGAGCGCCGCCGGCGAGTCGTCGAATCCGCCGACCGCGATGTCCTGCGGCACCCGCCTGCCCGCCCGCTCCAGTGCGGTCAGTACCCCCTGCGCCATCAGGTCGGACGCGACGAACACCGCGTCGACGTCCGGGGCGCGCTCCAGCAGGAGTGCGGCCGCCGCCTCACCGCCGGCCCGGCTGTAGTCGCCCGGCACGATCAGGGCCTCGTCGGCCGGCAGCCCGCACTCGGCGAGCGTCTCGCGGTAGCCCGCGAGCCGGTCCACCCCGCCCGGGGTGTCCAGCGGTCCGGTGACCGTGGCGATCCGGCGGCGCCCCGACCCGTGGAGGTAGCGGACCATGTCCCGGGCGCCGTCGCGGTCGTCCGCCGCCACATAGCTGACCTTGGACCCCTGCCCGAGGGGCTTCCCGCAGACCACCAGCGGTACGCCGGCCTCGTGCAGCTGTGCGGCGACCGGGTCGCCGGAGTGGTTGGAGACCAGCAGCACCCCGTCCACGTGCCCGGCGATGTAGCGCATGTTGCGGCGACGCTCCGCCTCCGTGCCCGCGATCATCAGCAGCAGCGGGATGTCGTGCGCGGCGAGCGCGGTGGTGCAGCCGCGCAGCAGCACGTTGAAGTTCGGGTCCTCGAAGAAGCGTTCCTGTGGCTCGGTCAGCAGGAACGCCACCGAGTCGGAGCGCCCGGTGATCAGCGACCGGGCATGCCGGTTCACGGTGTAGCCGGTCTTCCGGATGGCGGACTGAACCGCGTCGAGCGCGGCCGGGCTGACGTTGTGACCGCCGTTGAGCACCCGGGAGACCGTGCCCCGGGAGACCCCGGCCTCCCGTGCGACGTCGTGGATCGTCGGCGGCCGGCGGCGTCCCGTGCCGTTCTGTTCTGTGCGGCTCATGAAGCATGATCTTTCATCAAGGGAAGCCCTGTTGAGGAGCTGTCAGGACTTTACGGCGCCGGAGAGCAGGTCGAGGCTCCAGAACCGCTGGATCACGAGGAACAGCGCGATCAGCGGGATGATCGCCAGCAGTGCGCCCGTGATGACCAGCGTGTAGAGCGCCGGGGTGGTCGCCCCCTGCTGCAGCAGCGTGTAGAGCCCCAGGGTCACCGGGAACTTCTCGTCGTCGCCGAGCATGATGTAGGGCAGCAGGAAGTTGTTCCAGACCGCCACGAACTGGAACAGGAACACCGTCACCAGACCGGGCAGCATCATCGGCAGCGCGATCGTCCGGAAGATCCGCCACTCGCCGCCGCCGTCCATCCGCCCGGCCTCGATCACGTCGGCCGGCACGGCGGCCGCCGCGTAGATCCGGGCGAGGTAGACGCCGTACGGGGAGAGGACCAGCGGCAGCAGCACCGAGAGGTAGGAGTCGGTCATGTCCACCTCGGCCAGCAGCAGGTACTGCGGTACGGCCAGGATCACCGGAGGCATCAGCACCCCGGCGAGCAGGATGTTGAAGACGGTCTCCTTCCCGCGGAAGCGGTACACGGCCAGCGCGTATCCCGAGACCGCGGACACCGCCGTGGACAGCAGGGCGCCCGCCCCGGCGTAGAAGGCCGAGTTGGCCATCCACCGCCAGTACACGCCGTCCCGGTACTCCGTCAGGTCGGTGACGTTGTCGGTGAAGCCGGAGCCGGGCAGGAAGGTGAAGGTGGAGAACAGCTCGCTGCCGGACTTCGTCGAGGCGACCAGGACCCAGGCGACCGGCAGCAGGCAGTACAGGGCGCCGAGGAGCAGCGCGGCCGTGGGGACGATCGGTCGCCGTCGGCGTACGGGGGCGGCGAGGGACTGCGTACTCATCGGGAGTCTCCCTGCTTCGTACGGGAGTTGGCCGCCTTGAGGAAGCCGAAGGACAGGGCGAGGGTGGCGACGGCGATGATGACCGCCTGGGCCGCCGCCGCGTGGATGTCGTTGTTGACGAAGGCGTCCTGGTAGACCTTCATCAGCGGACTCCACGTGGTGGACAGCGAGTTGGTCAGCGGCTTCAGTGTGGTCGGTTCGCTGAAGACCTGGAGCGTCGCGATGATCGAGAAGAAGAAGGTCAGGATCAGGGACGGCGCCACCATCGGGATCTTGATCCGCAGCGCGATCTGCAGCTGCGAGCAGCCGTCGAGCCGGGCGGCCTCGAAGATCTCGGCGGGGATCGCCCGCAGCGACGTGTAGATCACGATCATGTTGAAGCCTGTGCCGCCCCACACCGCGATGTTGGCGAGCGAGAGGTACAGCGGCCCGCCGTCCAGCAGATCGGGCTGCGGGAGCCCCACCGCGTCGAGCAGGTACAGGAAGGGGCTGACGTCGGGGAGGTACAGGAAGCCCCACATCAGCGCGGCGATGACGCCCGGGATCGCGTACGGCAGGAAGATCGCCAGCCGGGTGAAGCCGCGCAGCCGGAGCCCGTCGGTGTCCAGCAGCAGGGCGAACAGCAGGGCGAGGCCGAGCATCACGGGGACGACGATCGCGCCGTACCCGAGGATGCGCAGCGCCCCGGTGAGCAGCTCCGAGTCGGAGAGCGCGTCGGTGTAGTTGGCCAGGCCGGCCCAGATCTCGTCCCGTGCGCCCTTGCCGAGGCCGAGGCCCTTGACCTCGGTCCTGCGGAAGCTGAGGTGGAGCGCGTAGCCGATGGGCAGGGCGAAGAAGAGCAGGAAGAGGACGGCTGCGGGGACCAGGAAGGCATACGGGGCGCTCTTGACCCCGTACGCCTTCCTGCGGGGTGTGCGTGTCACTCCGAGACCCCGAAGCCCTGCTTCTTCAGGTCCGCGACGGTGGCGTCCTGCATGGCGGTCAGTGCGGGGCCGAAGTCCGACTTGGTCTTGGCGGCCGAGGCGAAGTTGTCCTTGAAGGCGCTGTACGCGACGTTGACGTTCGGGCCCCAGGCGGCGGGGGCGGTGCCCCGGGCGATCTTTGCGGCCTGGGTGTAGAAGCCGGGCTGGTTGGAGAAGTAGTCCGGGGCCTTCGACAGTGCGCCACCGGTCTGGGCGGCCGTCGCGGCGGGGTAGATGCCGCTCTCCTTCACCAGCGCGGCGAGTGCCGCCGGGTCCGTGTTCAGCCACTTCGCGAAGGTGGCGGCGGCCTTCTTGTTCCTGGAGTCGTTGGTGACGGCGGTGGAGGAGCCGCCCCAGCTGCCGGTGACGTTCTCACCCGCGGTCCACTGGGGGAGCGGGGCCATCGCCCACTTGCCCTTCGTCTCGGGCGCCGCGGTGGTCAGGGTGCCCGGTGCCCAGACCGCGCTGACCCAGGCGACCTGCTTGCCGGTGTTGAGCGCCTTGTTCCAGGCCGGGGTGTACATCGGCTGGTTGTCGATGGCGCCCTCCTCGACCAGGCCGCCCCAGAAGTCGGCGACCTTCTGCGTGGCCGGGTCGTCGATCGCGACCTTCCACTTGTCGCCGCCGGTGGTCCACCACTTCGCGCCCGCCTGCTGGGCGAGGCCCGCGAAGAGGCCCGAGTCGTTCGAGGAGAAGGTGGTGAGGTCCTTGTCCGGCGCCTTCTTCTTCAGCGCGCGGGCGGTCTCGGCGAACTCGTCCCAGGTGGTGGGCACGGTCAGGCCGTACTGCTTGAAGAGGTCCTGGCGGTAGTAGAACATCAGCGGGCCCGAGTCCTGCGGCAGGGCGTACAGGGCGTCCGAGCCGAGGGTCGCCTGCTGCCAGATCCCGTCGGCGAACTCGCCCTTCGCGTCGCCCGCCTCCTCGGATATGTCCGCGAGGACGTCGTTGGAGACGAGGGTGGGGAGTGCCTGGTACTCGGCCTGGACCAGGTCGGGCGCCTTGCCGGCCTTCGCCGCCGTGATGATCTTGGTGACCAGGTCGTCGCCCGATGCCTGCTTCTTCACCGTGACGGTGATGCCGGCCTCCTTGCCGGGACCCTTGTTCCAGATGTCCGCGACCTTGTCCAGGCCGGGCGCCCACGCCCAGTAGGTCAGGGAGGCGGGTCCGGAGGCGGCCGGCTCGTCGCCCCCGTCGTCCGTGCCGCACCCCGAGAGCAGGGCGCCGGCGGCGAGAGCGGCGGCGGTGGACACCGCGACGGTGCGGTATTTCATGGTTTCTCCCCTGACGAGACGAACAGGCGCATCGGCGGGCTGGCCGGAAAGCGCTGTGAGCGTTCACAGTAGAGAAACGAAACCGACACTTGTCAATGGTTGTTGCTGTGCGGTTATGTTGGCCCTGCGCCGCCGAGAGTGTGTGTGCACGTTCCCAGAAGTTGCCCCGAAGAGCCAGGAGCCGTCCATGCCGCACTCAGAATCCGCTCCCTACCCGGTCGGCCTGCACAAGCTGGCCTTCGGCGGCGACTACAACCCCGAGCAGTGGCCCGAAGAGGTCTGGCACGAGGACGTACGCCTGATGCGGGAAGCCGGCGTGACCATGGTCAGCGTCGGGATCTTCTCCTGGGCCCTGCTGGAACCCGAGCCGGGCACCTACGACTTCGGCTGGCTCGACCGCCTCCTGGACCTGCTGCACGTCAACGGCATCCGCGCGGACCTCGGCACCCCCACCGTCGTCCCGCCGGCCTGGTTCTACCGCGCCCACCCCGAGGCCCTGCCGGTCAGCCGGGACGGGGTCCGCCACGCCTTCGGATCACGCGGCGCCATCTGCCACAGCTCCGCCCCCTACCGCACGGCGGCGGCGAACATCACCGAGCAGCTCGCCCGCCGCTACGCGAAGCACCCGGCCCTGGCGATGTGGCACGTCCACAACGAGTACGGCGTTCCCGTCAGCGCCTGCTACTGCGACAGCTGCGGCGCGCACTTCCGCCGCTGGCTCGCCGCCCGGCACGGCTCCGTCGAAGCGGTCAACGAGGCCTGGGGCACCGCCTTCTGGGGCCAGCGCTACCGCACCCTCGACGACATCGACCCGCCCCGCACCACGCCCACGGTCGGCAACCCCGCCCAGCAGCTGGACTACGCCCGCTTCGCCGACGCCACCATGCGGGAGAACTTCACCGCCGAGCGCGACGTCCTGCACCGGCTCGCCCCCGGCATCCCCGTCACCACCAACTTCATGACCGCCCTCAGCCAGTGCGAGTCCGTCGACTACTGGGCCTGGGGCCGCGAGGTGGACATCGTCTCCAACGACCACTACCTGATCACCGACGGCCGCCGCACCCACGTCAACCTCGCCATGGCCGCCGACCTCACCCGCTCGGTGGCGGGCGGCGCCCCCTGGCTGCTCCTGGAGCACTCCACCAGCGGCGTCAACTGGCAGCCGCGCAACCCCGCCAAGCGCCCCGGTGAGATGGCCCGCAACAGCCTCGCCCACGTCGCCAGAGGCTCCGAGGGGGCGATGTTCTTCCAGTGGCGGCAGTCCCGGCGCGGCGCCGAGAAGTTCCACTCCGCGATGGTGCCGCACGCCGGCACCGACTCGCGGATCTGGCGCGAGGTGAGCGCCCTCGGTGCCGGGCTCGGCCGGCTGGAAGGCATCCGGGGGACCAGGACCGTCGCCGACGTGGCGATGCTCTGGGACTGGCAGTCCTGGTGGGCGCAGGGCCTGGAATGGCGCCCGAGCGAGGAGCACGACGCCCGCGAGCGGGCCGACACGTTCTACGCCTCGCTCTACGACCGCCACCTCACCGTCGACTTCGCCCACCCGGACGCCGACCTCTCCGGCTACCCGCTGGTCGTCGTCCCCGCCCTCTACCTCACCACCGAGGCGACCGGCCGCAATCTGCGCCGGTACGTCGAGGAGGGCGGCACCCTCGTCGTCTCGTACTTCTCCGGCATCGTCGACGCCGACGACGCCGTCCACCCCGGTGCCTACCCCGGCCCGCTCCGGGAGGTGCTCGGGCTGACGGTCGAGGAGTTCTCCCCGCTCGGCGAGGGCGGGACCGTCCGCCTGATCACCCCCGAGGGCGCCCCCGAAGGCCCGGAGCTGACCGGCGACCTCTGGTCGGACGTGGTGATCCCGCGCGGCGCCGAGACCCTCTGGTCGTACGCCGACGGAATCCCGGCCGGCCGGCCCGCCGTCACCCGCAACCGGCTCGGCGAGGGCAGCGCCTGGTACATCTCCACCCGGCTCTCCGGCCCGGACCTGGACGCCGTCCTGGACCGCGCGGCCGCCGACGCCCGCATCGAGCCCCGCACGGGCCTGCCGTACGACGTCGAGGTCGTGCGCCGCACCGGCGACACCGGCAGCTACCTCTTCGTGATCAACCACACCGATGCCGAGGCCGGGGTGGCGCTGGACGCCCCCGGCACCGAACTCCTCACCGGCGAGCCCGCCGTGGACAAGCTCGCCGTTCCGGCGGGCGAGGTCCGCGTCGTACGCCTCGACGCTGAGGCGCCCATCCGTTAGCCCGCACAACTGTCGAAGGGACATCGACGATGTACGGAACGACGCACACCCGCGCGAAGGCGGCCGGGGCGGTGGCCGCACTGTCCGGCCTCGTGTTCGCCGCGCTCCCCGCCCAGGCCGCCCACGCGGCCACCGCCCCCGTCAACACCGGCTTCGAGTCGGGCGCGACGGGCTGGTCGACATATTCGGCCGGCGGACAGCACGCCGCCTCCTTCACCGAGGCGGGCGGCCACGGCGGCAGCACCCGGCTCAGCCACTGGTCGGCCTCGGCGTACAAGGTCGAGACCTACCAGTATCTGAGCGGCCTCACCGACGGCACGTACACGCTGGGCGCCTGGGTCCGCTCCGGCGGCGGCCAGAACTCGGCCTACATAGCCCTGCGCAACTGCGGCGGCGCCGAGCAGCGCACCGACCTGCCGCCGACCGCGAACGGCGACTGGATCCGGCTCGTCACCTCCGTCAAGGTGACCGGCGGAGCCTGCACGATCAGCCTCAACTCCGACGCGCACGCGGGGGAGTGGGCCAACTTCGACGACATCACCTTCACCCCGGGGACGACCGGGCTGAGCGTCAGGGGCGGTGACCTCTCCACCCTGCCGAAGAACGAGGCGTACGGAGCGACGTACCGCGCCGCGAACGGCACCGCCGGGGACGCCATGAGCATCCTCAGGAACTCCGGGATGAACTACGTACGCCTCAAGGTCTGGGTGAACCCGGCCGACGGCTACAACGACAAGGCCCGCGTCCTCGCCATGGCCAAGCGGGCCAAGGCCCTCGGCATGAAGACCCTCATCGACTTCCACTACTCCGACGCATGGGCCGACCCCGGCAAGCAGAACAAGCCCGCCGCCTGGGCGGGGCACGGCTACGCCCAACTCCGCACGGACGTCTACAACCACACCTACGACGTGCTGAACGCGCTCAAGGCCCAGGGCACCACGGCCGACATGGTGCAGATCGGCAACGAGACCAACGCCGGCATGCTCTGGCCGGAGGGCTCCACGGACAACTGGTCCCAGCTGGCCGGCCTCCTCACCTCCGGGGCGAACGCCGCGAAGGCGGTCTCCTCCGGCACGAAGGTGGCGCTGCACCTGGCCGAGGGCGGCGACAACGCGGGCACCCGCTGGTGGTTCGACAACGCCGTCGCCCACAAGGTGCCCTTCGACGTCATCGCCCTGTCCTACTACGGCTACTGGCACGGCCCGCTGTCCGACCTCCAGGCCAACCTCGACGATTCCGCCTCCCGCTACGGCAAGCCGGTGCTGGTCGCCGAGACCGCATACGCCCACACACTGGCGAACGACGACGGCCTGGAGAACAACGTGGCCACCGCCGGCCAACTGGCCGCCGGCTACCCGGCGACCCCGGCCGGCCAGGCGGCGAACCTCCGCGACGTCATGAACGTCGTCGAGGCCGTCCCGAACGGCCGGGGGCTCGGCGCCGTGTACTGGGAGCCGGCCTGGACCGCGGCCACCGGCAGCGGCTGGGACCCGGCCGACCCGTCCTCGGGCAACGCGTGGGAGAACCAGGCGGTGTTCGACTACGACGGCAAGCTGCTCCCGGCGGCGGCCTGGTTCTCGCACCGGTAGCCCACACCGCCGGTCATCCGCACCGGGGCACCCGCCGGCGAAGGAGCGGCCGTTCAGAGGGGGCGTGAGCCCTCGACGTTGGCCACCATCGTCCGGAGCACCTTGAGCGCGGCCACGTACTCCGCGTCGCTGATCCCCTGGTGGACCTCGGCGCGGATACCGGTCGCCAGCTCACGCAGCCGCGCCCGGGCGGCCTCTCCGTCGTCGGTGAGTTGCAGTCGCTGCCCGTCCTCGCTCCTGAGCCAGCCGCGGTGGAGCAGCTGATCGACGACCCTGGAGATGTCGTGCGGTCCGTCGGCGAGGGGAGTGAGCTGGGTGACGACCTCGTCACGGGTGGGCGCGGCCGGCCCGCCGTGCACCCGGTTGAGCACCCAGTACTGCGGCTGAGTGACGTCGATCCTGGCCATGGCGTCCCGCAGATGACGGGTGACGGCCGAGTGGGTCAGACCGCTCCAGTATCCGATGGGCTGTGTGGCCAGCATGTCGTCGGTGGCCGCGGGGTCAGCCGGCGCCTGATCGGTGAGGCCTGTGCTGGTCGGCTGTTCCATGCCAGGGACGCTACCGGCGCATCCCGCCCGGGCAGCCCCGGACGGGACAACCGGCCGCCGATGTGGCCGGTTCCCGCCGGCTCACCGCTACAGCGGCGCGCCGTGCCACTTCCACGAGGTGACGCGGTCGCGGCCCGGCAGACCGGCGCGGCCGGTGGACCAGAGCAGCACGGTCCACCGGTCCTCGTCGTCCGGGGCGTCGGGGAAGAGCCGGGCCAGCACCCGGTCGCAGAGGTCCCGGGGCGGGGCCCAGGAGAGCGAGAGCCCGGCGCTGACGTCGTGGGTGTGCACCAGGGTCTCGACGATGCCCATCGCGGCGAAGCCCTCCGGGTCCGAGAGGCCCCACGCGTGGTGGGAGCGCACATCAGCGGGGGTCGTCCGCACCATCGCGCCCAGCAGGGCGCCGCTCGCCTCCAGCGTCTGGAGCAGCCCGGTGCTTCCCGCCTCCGGATCGGCGAACACCATGTTCCAGGGGCCGCCCTCGCGCCGGGGGGCGAAGTGATACGGCACCAGACGGTCCTGCGGCGGCTTACGCGGGCAGAGCTGGACCGCGTACGAGAACAGGTCGTCGCTCAGGTGCTCGACGGTCTCCCAGCAGTCCCATTCCAAGGTCCCCGCAGGGTTCCGCCAGCCGTCCCCGGGAGCCTGCGCCATGACGTCCACCGCGAGCCGTACCGCCAGCGTCACGTCGTCGGCGGTGACGGGCAGCCGGGTGCCGGTCAGCGCGGCGCGTTCGCCCGCGCTGCACTCCACGCAGAACTCGTTGCCCTCGGGGTCGGCCAGCGTCACCCAGCCCCTGCCGTTCGGCCTGCGGTGGTCGGCGACCAGCGTGGCGCCGACAGCGAGCAGCCGCTCGACCTCCTCGTCACGGGTGCGGTCCTCGGGGCGGACGTCGAGGTGGACGCGGTTCTTGGCGCGCTTGGGTTCGGGCACCGTGACGAAGAGCAGCGCCGCCCCCGGCGCCCTCACGAGCGCCTCGGGGTCACCGGGATGGTCGTCGTCGGCCAGGGGGGAATCGAGCACCTCGGCCCAGAAGCGGGCCAGTTCGTAGGCATCGGCGCAGTCGATGGTGATGTGCTGTACGAGCGAAGTCATGGGCGCCACTGTCGCCGCTGACCCGCGCCCTGGTCCAGCGAGTTGAACGGCAGGGCG
>NZ_MAPV01000102.1 GCF_001700505.1 Streptomyces mutomycini | reverse complement strand
AACACAGTGGACGCGAGCAACTGAGGACAAGCCCTCGGCCTATTAGTACCAGTCAGCTCCACCCGTTACCGGGCTTCCACATCTGGCCTATCAACCCAGTCGTCTACTGGGAGCCTTAACCACTCAAGGTGGTGGGAATACTCATCTCGAAGCAGGCTTCCCGCTTAGATGCTTTCAGCGGTTATCCTTTCCGAACGTAGCCAACCAGCCATGCCCTTGGCAGGACAACTGGCACACCAGAGGTTCGTCCGTCCCGGTCCTCTCGTACTAGGGACAGCCCTTCTCAATATTCCTACGCGCACAGCGGATAGGGACCGAACTGTCTCACGACGTTCTAAACCCAGCTCGCGTACCGCTTTAATGGGCGAACAGCCCAACCCTTGGGACCGACTCCAGCCCCAGGATGCGACGAGCCGACATCGAGGTGCCAAACCATCCCGTCGATATGGACTCTTGGGGAAGATCAGCCTGTTATCCCCGGGGTACCTTTTATCCGTTGAGCGACAGCGCTTCCACAAGCCACTGCCGGATCACTAGTCCCGACTTTCGTCCCTGCTCGACCCGTCGGTCTCACAGTCAAGCTCCCTTGTGCACTTACACTCAACACCTGATTGCCAACCAGGCTGAGGGAACCTTTGGGCGCCTCCGTTACTCTTTAGGAGGCAACCGCCCCAGTTAAACTACCCATCAGACACTGTCCCTGATCCGGATCACGGACCCAGGTTAGACATCCAGCACGACCAGAGTGGTATTTCAACGACGACTCCACAACCACTGGCGTGGCCGCTTCAAAGTCTCCCACCTATCCTACACAAGCCGAACCGAACACCAATATCAAACTATAGTAAAGGTCCCGGGGTCTTTCCGTCCTGCTGCGCGAAACGAGCATCTTTACTCGTAGTGCAATTTCACCGGGCCTATGGTTGAGACAGTCGAGAAGTCGTTACGCCATTCGTGCAGGTCGGAACTTACCCGACAAGGAATTTCGCTACCTTAGGATGGTTATAGTTACCACCGCCGTTTACTGGCGCTTAAGTTCTCAGCTTCGCACACCCGAAAGTGCACTAACCGGTCCCCTTAACGTTCCAGCACCGGGCAGGCGTCAGTCCGTATACATCGCCTTACGGCTTCGCACGGACCTGTGTTTTTAGTAAACAGTCGCTTCTCGCTGGTCTCTGCGGCCACCCCCAGCTCACCGAGTAAATCGGATCACCAGTGATGGCCCCCCTTCTCCCGAAGTTACGGGGGCATTTTGCCGAGTTCCTTAACCATAGTTCACCCGAACGCCTCGGTATTCTCTACCTGACTACCTGAGTCGGTTTAGGGTACGGGCCGCCATGAAACTCGCTAGAGGCTTTTCTCGACAGCATAGGATCATCCACTTCACCACAATCGGCTCGGCATCAGGTCTCAGCCTTAATGTGTGACGGATTTACCTACCACACGGCCTACACCCTTACCCCGGGACTACCACCGCCCGGGCTGGACTACCTTCCTGCGTCACCCCATCGCTTACCTAGTACAAGTCTGGTTCGTCGGCTCCACCACTACCCTCAACTCCGAAGAGATCGGGCCGGCTTCACGGACTTAGCATCGCCTGATTCAGTATTGGGCGTTTCAAAGCGGGTACCGGAATATCAACCGGTTGTCCATCGACTACGCCTGTCGGCCTCGCCTTAGGTCCCGACTTACCCTGGGCAGATCAGCTTGACCCAGGAACCCTTAGTCAATCGGCGCACACGTTTCTCACGTGTGTATCGCTACTCATGCCTGCATTCTCACTCGTGAACCGTCCACAACTCGCTTCCGCGGCTGCTTCACCCGGCACACGACGCTCCCCTACCCATCCATACGGGCGTTGGCCCTATGTGTATGAATGACACGACTTCGGCGGTACGCTTGAGCCCCGCTACATTGTCGGCGCGGAATCACTTGACCAGTGAGCTATTACGCACTCTTTCAAGGGTGGCTGCTTCTAAGCCAACCTCCTGGTTGTCTCTGCGACTCCACATCCTTTCCCACTTAGCGTACGCTTAGGGGCCTTAGTCGATGCTCTGGGCTGTTTCCCTCTCGACCATGGAGCTTATCCCCCACAGTCTCACTGCCGTGCTCTCACTTACCGGCATTCGGAGTTTGGCTAAGGTCAGTAACCCGGTAGGGCCCATCGCCTATCCAGTGCTCTACCTCCGGCAAGAAACACACGACGCTGCACCTAAATGCATTTCGGGGAGAACCAGCTATCACGGAGTTTGATTGGCCTTTCACCCCTAACCACAGGTCATCCCCCAGGTTTTCAACCCTGGTGGGTTCGGTCCTCCACGAAGTCTTACCTCCGCTTCAACCTGCCCATGGCTAGATCACTCCGCTTCGGGTCTAGAGCGTGCAACTCAATCGCCCTATTCGGACTCGCTTTCGCTACGGCTTCCCCACACGGGTTAACCTCGCTACACACCGCTAACTCGCAGGCTCATTCTTCAAAAGGCACGCAGTCACGACTGCATGTGCAAGCACATACAGCGACGCTCCCACGGCTTGTAGGCACACGGTTTCAGGTACTATTTCACTCCGCTCCCGCGGTACTTTTCACCATTCCCTCACGGTACTATCCGCTATCGGTCACCAGGGAATATTTAGGCTTAGCGGGTGGTCCCGCCAGATTCACACGGGATTTCTCGGGCCCCGTGCTACTTGGGTGTCTCTCAAACGAGCCGTTGATGTTTCAGCTACGGGGGTCTTACCCTCTACGCCGGACCTTTCGCATGTCCTTCGCCTACACCAACGGTTTCTGACTCGTCTCACAGCCGGCAGACTATGAAAGAGAGATCCCACAACCCCGTATGCGCAACCCCTGCCGGGTATCACACGCATACGGTTTGGCCTCATCCAGTTTCGCTCGCCACTACTCCCGGAATCACGGTTGTTTTCTCTTCCTGCGGGTACTGAGATGTTTCACTTCCCCGCGTTCCCTCCACACTGCCTATGTGTTCAGCAGCGGGTGACAGCCCATGACGGCTGCCGGGTTTCCCCATTCGGAAACCCCCGGATCAAAGCTTGGTTGACAGCTCCCCGGGGACTATCGTGGCCTCCCACGTCCTTCATCGGTTCCTGGTGCCAAGGCATCCACCGTGCGCCCTTAAAAACTTGGCCACAGATGCTCGCGTCCACTGTGCAGTTCTCAAACAACGACCAGCCACCCATCACCCCACCCTTACAGGTGAGTGCACTGGGGCCGGCAACCGAAGGCAGCCATACGGCCATACCTTCAGATACCCAACAGCGTGCCCGACCCGACCGATCCCCCACCACGTTCCACGCCGAAGCAGTACTTGCAGTGATTGACCTGTCGTGCCGAATAGTCAACGTTCCACCCTTGAGCAACCACCGTCGAACATTTGCCGACGAAATGGTCTCTGGATTCCCCGAAGAGAACCAAGATGCTCCTTAGAAAGGAGGTGATCCAGCCGCACCTTCCGGTACGGCTACCTTGTTACGACTTCGTCCCAATCGCCAGTCCCACCTTCGACAGCTCCCTCCCACAAGGGGTTGGGCCACCGGCTTCGGGTGTTACCGACTTTCGTGACGTGACGGGCGGTGTGTACAAGGCCCGGGAACGTATTCACCGCAGCAATGCTGATCTGCGATTACTAGCAACTCCGACTTCATGGGGTCGAGTTGCAGACCCCAATCCGAACTGAGACCGGCTTTTTGAGATTCGCTCCGCCTCGCGGCATCGCAGCTCATTGTACCGGCCATTGTAGCACGTGTGCAGCCCAAGACATAAGGGGCATGATGACTTGACGTCGTCCCCACCTTCCTCCGAGTTGACCCCGGCAGTCTCCTGTGAGTCCCCATCACCCCGAAGGGCATGCTGGCAACACAGAACAAGGGTTGCGCTCGTTGCGGGACTTAACCCAACATCTCACGACACGAGCTGACGACAGCCATGCACCACCTGTATACCGACCACAAGGGGGGCACCATCTCTGATGCTTTCCGGTATATGTCAAGCCTTGGTAAGGTTCTTCGCGTTGCGTCGAATTAAGCCACATGCTCCGCTGCTTGTGCGGGCCCCCGTCAATTCCTTTGAGTTTTAGCCTTGCGGCCGTACTCCCCAGGCGGGGAACTTAATGCGTTAGCTGCGGCACCGACGACGTGGAATGTCGCCAACACCTAGTTCCCAACGTTTACGGCGTGGACTACCAGGGTATCTAATCCTGTTCGCTCCCCACGCTTTCGCTCCTCAGCGTCAGTAATGGCCCAGAGATCCGCCTTCGCCACCGGTGTTCCTCCTGATATCTGCGCATTTCACCGCTACACCAGGAATTCCGATCTCCCCTACCACACTCTAGCTAGCCCGTATCGAATGCAGACTCGGGGTTAAGCCCCGAGCTTTCACATCCGACGTGACAAGCCGCCTACGAGCTCTTTACGCCCAATAATTCCGGACAACGCTCGCACCCTACGTATTACCGCGGCTGCTGGCACGTAGTTAGCCGGTGCTTCTTCTGCAGGTACCGTCACTTGCGCTTCTTCCCTGCTGAAAGAGGTTTACAACCCGAAGGCCGTCATCCCTCACGCGGCGTCGCTGCATCAGGCTTTCGCCCATTGTGCAATATTCCCCACTGCTGCCTCCCGTAGGAGTCTGGGCCGTGTCTCAGTCCCAGTGTGGCCGGTCGCCCTCTCAGGCCGGCTACCCGTCGTCGCCTTGGTAGGCCATTACCCCACCAACAAGCTGATAGGCCGCGGGCTCATCCTTCACCGCCGGAGCTTTTAACCCCGCCCCATGAGGGACAGAGTGTTATCCGGTATTAGACCCCGTTTCCAGGGCTTGTCCCAGAGTGAAGGGCAGATTGCCCACGTGTTACTCACCCGTTCGCCACTAATCCACCCCGAAGGGCTTCATCGTTCGACTTGCATGTGTTAAGCACGCCGCCAGCGTTCGTCCTGAGCCAGGATCAAACTCTCCATGAATGTTTTCCCGTAATCGGGAGAGCACCATAGAAGAGCGGGACAGCCAACCGGAATAGGGTTGACAATCCACTGCGTCCTCGCT
>NZ_MAPV01000101.1 GCF_001700505.1 Streptomyces mutomycini | reverse complement strand
GCGAGATCAGGTACAGCGGGATCGAGATGATGAGGAAGTCGATCAGCCGCGCGAGGATCCGCTTGCCAGGTTCGGCGAGCGGCGGCATGCCGGCCAGCGGATCCGCACCACCATAGGGCCCGCCGCCGCCGTACGGGTCCTGCGGCGGCGGGGGCGGGGGCGGCCCGCTGCCGTAGGGCGAACCGCCCGGCGGGGGCGGCCCCTGCGGCGGCCGCTTCGAGAAGGGGTCGTCGTCGGGCGGCGGAGGCGGTGGTTCGTTACTCATGGGGGCAGTGCACCCCGGCCCGTGAAGGCCTGCAACGGCTCAGGTCCCTTCGGGGGACGGGACGTCAGCACACGGGCGTACGGGGGCCGCTACCGGCCGGCGACGAAGGTGCGGGCCGCCTTGTCGTGCCAGCACTGGCGCCACGGGCGGTCGATCAGGCACCAGAGCACGTTGAGCACACCGACGGCGGCCAGGCCGAGCACCCCGTACACCAGCCAGCGGCGCAGCGCGGCGCCCAGGCTCGGCGAGTCGTGGGACTCGATGTCCCGTACCTCAAGGCCGCACAGCTTCTTGCCCAGCGTACGGCCCCACTTGGCCGTGGGCACGGCCTCCAGGACGCAGCCGAGGACGAGGAAGGCGGCGAGGACCCCGCCGAACAGTCCGGCCGTGGTGGCGTCGAGGAGCCAGACGGTGACCGTCTCACCGGACATCCTCGCTGTTTCGATCTTCCGGTCGATGTGGTCCATCGCCTGCGTGACCAGGGGGAAGGCGACGGCTCCGGCCAGCACGCCGAGGACGACGGTGTCGAGGAGCCGGGCGACCAGCCGCTTGCCCAGGGCGGCGGGCCTGGCGGAGGCCTGGGACCGGGCGAGCTGCTGGAAGGGGTCGTCCACCGGGGGCTTCCAGGGCACGACGGGCTGCTGATGCTCCGGCCCGACGCCCTGCCCCTGCACGGGCATCGGGCCCTGCTGCTGGGGCCGGGCCTGCTGCGGGCGGACCGTCTGCTCGGGCCGGGCGAGCTGGTGGGCCTGCTGCGGCCAGGATGCGGACCCGCCGCCGGGGCCCGGTGTCAGGGGCGTGTTCAACCCCGGCGCCTGTGCCTGCGGCGGGGTGGGGGCGGGGGGCTGCGGGGTGCCGCCGGGCGGCACGGCGCGGATCGTCATCGTGCCCTCGGCCCGGTCGTGCCCCTCGTCGCGCGGACGCGGGGGGCGTGCGGAGGCTCCCGGGCCCACCGCGCGGATCGTGACCGTGCCGTCGGTGGGCGGGCGGCCACCGGCTCCGCTGCCGGGCCGGTCGGCGCGGATGGTGACGGTGCCGTCGGTCACCGCTTCGCCGCCGTCCCTCATGCCGGGCAGTGCGCCACGCGTGGGGTCCGGGGTGCCGGGCCGGCGCGGGCCGTCGGGCGAGCCGTCGGCCGGGGTCGCAGCGGTGGGCGGCGTCGCCGTTCCGGGCGTGCCCGCGCCGGGGTCACCTGCCCCGGATGTACGGGGATCGAGGTCGCCCGCCCCGGATGTACGGGGATCGAGGTCATCTGCCCCAGGTGTACGAGGGTCGGGGCCGCCCCATGAGACGCGGTGGTCGCGTTCGCCGCCGAAGCCGGTCTGCCGGGAGGTGTCGGCCTGCCAGGCGGACGCCGGAAGCGGCCTGCCGGGCGTCACGTCGGCCTCGCGGGCATCCGCTCCGCCGTGCCTTCCGGCCGTGTCCGGGCCCTCTACCTCGTCGAGGTACATCGGCCCGGTCTCGTCCACCTGGGCCGGCGGCCGCGGGGCCGCCTCGGCTGCCGGGGCGGGCGCTGTCGCGGGCGCCGTCCCGCCCGGCGGTGCGGGCCGGCTGGTGCCGGGGACCCACGAAGCGCCGTTCCAGTACCGGACGTATCCGGGAATGGACGGGTCTGGGTAGTACCCCTCGCGGGGGTTTTCGTCACCGGGTGCCGGGGTTGGGGCGCTCATCACCGTGGTCCCGTATCTCTTCGAGGCCTCAATACAAGGGTCCACATCTATCAGACGTCCGAGCACCCCCGTGCCTGTCCTGCTGTTTGGACCACTTTCAGGGTCGGAGGAAGTTTTCTGGGAAGTCGCGTCATAGACGCCGGGGAGTGCGGTCTCTCCTTGTGCGGACCGGTCACGGGACCGGCCCCTATGAGTATCGGAAGGTCGTGCACCCTCATGCAGAACGCCGTGGAACGCGAGTTGGAAGTGCAGCTGGTCCTGTCGCCCGAGCGGTCGGTCCCCGTGCCCGCACGGCTGTCCTACTTCACCGACGACCCGTACGCCGCGCACATCACCTTCCACGTCGGCTCCGAGGCGCCCGTGCACTGGACGTTCGCCCGTGAGCTGCTGGTCGAGGGGGCGTTCCGGCCGTGCGGACACGGGGACGTACGGATCTGGCCGACGAAGGTCGCGGACCGGGGCGTCGTCTGCGTCGCGCTCACCTCACCCGACGGCAACGCCCTCCTGGAGGTGCCGTCGGCCGCCGTCGCCGCCTGGGTGGAGCGCACCCTGCGGGTGGTGCCGCCGGGGGCAGAGAGCGCGCTGCTCGGACTGGACGGGGTCCTCGCCGAACTGCTCACCCCACTGCCGGCCGACGACGTGTGGCTGAGCGATCCCTGGTCGCAGGACGAGCCGCAGGACGGCGAGGTCTGAGCGGCGCCGCAGGGGCGTCAGAACAGCTTGCCGGGGTTGAGCAGACCGAGCGGGTCGAAGGCGGCCTTGATGCCGCGCTGCAACTCGACGCCCACCTCGCCGAGTTCGCGGGCGAGCCACTCCTTCTTCAGTACGCCGACCCCGTGTTCGCCGGTGATGGTGCCGCCCAGTTCGAGGCCCAGCGCCATGATCTCGTCGAAGGACTCGCGGGCCCTGCGGGACTCGTCGGCGTCCGTGTGGTCGAAGCAGACGACGGGGTGGGTGTTGCCGTCGCCCGCGTGGGCGCAGACGCCGATGGTCAGCCCGAACCTCTCGGCGATGGCGGCGGTTCCCTCCAGCATCGCGCCCAGCCGGGAGCGCGGCACGCACACGTCGTCGATCATCGTGGCGGACTTGACGGTCTCCAGGGCGGGGAGGGACAGCCGGCGGGCCTGGAGCAGGAGTTCGGACTCGGCGGCGTCGTCGGCGGGCACGACTCCGGTCGCTCCGGCCGCGGCACAGAGTTTCCCGACGGCGGCGAGGTCGGCCGACGGGTCGGGCGTGTCGAAGGCGCAGAGCAGCAGCGCCTCGGTCGTCTCGGGGAGGCCCATGGAGGCCATGGCGTTGACGGCACGCACAGTCGTACGGTCCATCAGTTCGAGGAGTGACGGCGTGTGCCCCCGCTCCATGATCCGGCACACCGCGTCGCAGGCCGCCGCCGCGGAGGGGAATTCGGCGGCGAGCACGAGCTGCTGCGGTGGCATGGGCCTCAGGGCGAGGACGGCCTTCACCACGATGCCGAGACTGCCCTCCGAGCCGACGAAGAGCCGGGTGAGGTCGTATCCGGCGACGCCCTTCGCGGTGCGCCGCCCGGTGTTCAGCAGCCTGCCGTCGGCCAGGACGACTTCCAGGCCCAGCACGTATTCGGCGGTGACCCCGTACTTGACGCAGCACAGCCCGCCGGACGCGGTGCCGATGTTGCCGCCGATCGTGCACATCTCCCAGCTCGACGGGTCCGGCGGGTAGTACAGGCCGTGTTCGTTGACGGCACGGGACAGCGTGGCGTTGACGACGCCCGGTTCGACGACCGCGATCCGGTCGACCGGGCTGATCTCCAGGATCCGGTCCATCTTCACCAGGGAGAGCACGATGCAGCCGTCGGAGGCGTTGGCCGCGCCCGACAGCCCGGTCCTCGCACCCTGGGGGACGACGGGGACCCGCAGGGCGGTGGCGGTCCGCATGACGTGCTGGACCTCCTCGACCGTGCGCGGGAACACGACGACGGCGGGGGCGCCCGCGTCGCAGAAGCTCGCCATGTCGTGGGCGTACGAGGCTGTGACGTCCGGGTCCGTGATCAGTGCCTCGGCCGGAAGACCTGCGCGCAGTCGTTCGAGGAGAGCATCCATGATCCAAGCGTGACACCCGGGGCCAATGGTGTGAACCCGTCTGCGCCAGCCTTCACGGAACCCGATGTGATCTTCGTACTGACGCAGAGTGATGACCATGGATGCCAAGCCGCAGCAGAACCCGGAGCCGCTGCCCTCCCCCCTGCCGCCCCAGGGTGCGACGTCCGTCCCACCGCCTCCCGCGCCGATGCGCACCACGCTGCGCAGGGCGGCGTTCGGCGCGGTGGCCGGTGCCGTGCTCGTGGCCGGTGCGGTGATCGCCGTACCGGACGACGACCCGGCTCCCCCGCCGGGACCCGTGGCACGGGCCGAGGCCGCAGCCGCGGCGGGCGCCCCCGCGTCGCTGTCCGACCTGACGGCTCTCATCGGCGACCGGCAGAAATGGGTGGAGACACATCCCGCGGACGCCCCGTCCTGGGCGGTGCTCGGCACGGCGTACGTGGAGTGGGGGCGCCGGTCGGCGGACGCGGCCTACTACACCCGGGCCGAGCAGGCCCTCCAGCGTTCGCTGGCCGCGCAGCCGGGTGAGCGCGGGAACACGGCGGCCTGGGTGGGCCTCGGGACGCTCGCCAACGCCCGGAACGACTTCCTCGCCGCCAAGAAGTGGGGCGAGACCGTGCGGACGCGGCAGCCGAAGAACTGGACGGCGTACCCGGTGCTGATCGACGCCTACAACGGGCTCGGCGAGTACGCGGCGGCGAGCAGGGCGACGGAGAAGTTCGGCGCCCTGCGCAAGGGTGCCCCCGCCCTGGCCAGGACATCGGACATGTACCGCGGCCAGGGCTGGCGCGAGGACGCCCTGGCCACCGCCCAGGAGGCGGCGGACCGCGCCGCCACGCCGGCCGAGAAGGCGGCGGCCCTGCACCGTCTCGGCGAACTCGCCGCGGAACGCGGGGAGCCGGCGGAGGCCCTCGCGCAGTACGACGCGGCCCTGCGCACCGACCGGGGCCACCTCGCCTCCCTCGGCGGCCGGGCCCGCGCGCTGGCGGCGCTCGGCCGCACGGACGAGGCGCTGGCGGACTACCGGACGGTGACGACGAAGCTGCCCCGCCCCGAGTACGTACTCGAACTGGGCGAGCTCTACGAGTCCCTCGGCCTGGACGGCGACGCCCGGACCCAGTACGCGAAGCTCCGCGACCTCCTCACGCGGGCGAGGGCGTCCGGGGTCGACGAGTCACTGACCGAGGCCCGCTTCGAGGCCGACCACGGCGACCCCGAGGCGGCGGTGGAGCTGATGCGCACCGAGTGGGAGGCGCAGCGCCGCAGCTCGGCGGTGGCGGACACGCTGGCCTGGTCGCTGCACCGGGCGGGCCGGAGCGAGGAGGGCATGCAGTACGCGGAGCGGGCGGTGGAGACCGGCGTACGGAACGCCTCGTACGCCTATCACCTGGGGATGATCGAGAGTTCCCTCGGCCAGGACGGCCCGGCCCGCGGCCATCTGGAGGAGGCCCTCCGCACGAACCCGGACTTCTCGCCGCTGGCCGCCCCCCTGGCGCAGGAGGCCCTGGACGCCCTCGGTGAGCCCGCGGCGGGCGGCCCGGAGTTCATGCAGCCGACGGCTCCGGAGCCGCCGGCCGAGCCGGAGCCGTCGGCGTCGCCGTCGCAGGCGCCCCCGGAGGCCTCGCCGGAGACCACGCAGGAGCCTTCGCGGGCACCCTCGCAGGCACCCGAGGAGCCCAGGACCGCGCGGTCGGCGGCCCCGTCGCCGCAGTCTCGGCCCAGCGCGACGCCGGCCCCCTGACCGCACGTGAAAGGGGCCCTTCTCCCGGCGGGAGAAGGGCCCCTTTCACGTGCTGTGGCTAGAGGTTGCCGCGCTTCTCCTGCTCACGCTCGATCGCCTCGAACAGGGCCTTGAAGTTGCCCTTGCCGAAGCCCATCGAACCGTGGCGCTCGATCATCTCGAAGAAGACGGTCGGGCGGTCCTGGACCGGCTTGGTGAAGATCTGCAGCAGGTATCCGTCCTCGTCACGGTCGACGAGGATCTTCAGCTCGCGCAGCGTCTCCACGGGCACGCGGGTCTCGCCCGCCCACTCCCCCAGGGTGTCGTAGTACGAGTCCGGGGTGTCCAGGAACCGCACGCCGGCCGCCCGCATCGCCTTCACGGAGGCGACGATGTCGTTCGTGGCGAGCGCGATGTGCTGGACGCCCGCGCCGCCGTAGAACTCCAGGTACTCGTCGATCTGCGACTTCTTCTTCGCGATCGCCGGCTCGTTGATCGGGAACTTCACCTTCAGCGTGCCGTCGGCGACGACCTTCGACATCAGGGCGGAGTACTCGGTGGCGATGTCGTCGCCCACGAACTCCTTCATGTTGGTGAAGCCCATGACCTTGTTGTAGAAGGCCACCCACTCGTTCATCCGGCCGAGTTCGACGTTGCCGACGCAGTGGTCGATGGCCTGGAAGGTCCTCTTCGCGGCCGGCTCGACGATCGGTTCCGCGGCCTCGTACCCGGGGAGGTAGGGACCGTCGTAGCCGGAGCGCTCGACCAGCGTGTGCCGGGTACGGCCGTACGTGGCGATGGCGGCCATGACGACCGTGCCGTGCTCGTCCTTGACCTCGTACGGCTCCGTGATGCCCGTCGCGCCGTGCTCGACGGCGTAGGCGTACGCCGCACGGGCGTCCGGGACCTCGATGGCGAGGTCGACCACACCGTCGCCGTGGGCGTGCACGTGGTCGGCGAGGAACGTGCCCCACTCGGTGGACGCCTTGATGACGGAGGTGAGGACGAAGCGCGCGGAGCCGTTGGTCAGGACGTAACTCGCGGTCTCGCGGCTGCCGTTCTCCGGTCCGGAGTAGGCCACGAGCTTCATGCCGAAGGCGGTCGAGTAGTAGTGCGCCGCCTGCTTGGCGTTGCCCACCGCGAAGACCACCGCGTCCATTCCCTTGACCGGGAAGGGATCGGCCTGCCGGGCGGTGTCGGGGGTGGTGTGCACAGTCTCAGTCATGTCCGAAGGTTCCCGCCGCTTCGCAAGGTGCGCAACAGTTCGCACATCCACTGGTCAACATGTGCAGCAGGACGCGAGGATGAGCGGGCTATCTGTACAGGCTGACCATCGGGAGACGGATCATGGCGATCGATCATCTGGACGGCCGGCTCATCCTGCTGCTGGCCCGCGAGCCCCGTATCGGTGTACTCGAGGCGTCGCGGCGGCTCGGGGTGGCACGCGGGACCGTGCAGGCCCGGCTGGACCGGCTTCAGTCGAATGGCGTCATCCGCGGTTTCGGCCCGGACGTGGACCCGGCGGCGCTGGGCTACCCCGTCACCGCCTTCGCGACGCTCGAGATCAAGCAGGGACAAGGCGCCGACGTACGGACCCATTTGAGCGGCGTGCCCGAGGTGCTCGAACTGCACACGACGACCGGGCACGGGGACATGTTCTGCCGGCTCGTCGCCCGCTCGAACGCCGATCTCCAGCGGGTGATCGACCGCGTGGTCGGCTTTGATGGCATCGTCCGGGCCTCCACGGCGATCGTCATGGAAAACCCGGTGCCGCTGCGTATTATCCCGCTGGTTGAGCAGGCTGCAGAGGACACCGACTGAGCCTACGGAGCAACATGTGAACTTCTGGGAGTATGTGGGCACCCGCCACCAACAACTGCTCACCGACACCTATCAGCACGCCAGCGCCGTCTTCCAGTGCATGGTCATCGCCACGCTTCTCGGCGTACTGATCGGTGTCGTCAGCTACCGGAGCAGCTGGGGCGGCTCGCTGGCCATCACGTCCACCTCGGCGATCCTCACCATCCCCTCGCTCGCCGCGATCGGCCTGCTGATCCCGCTGGTGGGCCTCGGGGTCCCGCCCACCGTGATCATCCTGACGCTCTACGGGCTGCTGCCCGTCGTCCGTAACTGCATCGTCGGGCTGCGCGGGGTCGACCCGTCCCTCGTCGACGCGGCCAAGGGCATCGGCATGTCACGGATGCGGCGGCTCCTCAAGGTGGAACTGCCCCTCGCGTGGCCGCCCATCCTCACCGGTATCCGGGTCTCCACCCAGATGCTGATGGGGATCGCCGCCATCGCCGCCTACGCCTCGGGCCCCGGACTCGGCAACGAGATCTTCGGGGGCCTCGCCTCACTGGGAAGCGCGAACGCCATCAACAAGGTCCTCGCCGGCACGATCGGCATCGTCATCCTCGCTCTGCTCTTCGACGCCGCCTACGTACTGCTCGGACGGCTGACCATCCCTAGGGGGATCCGTGTCTGAGACCGCCACCGGGTCCACGGAGCCGGCCCCGCCCCGCCCCAGCTCCACCTCGGGTGCCACCATCCAGCTGGAGGACCTCAGCAAGTCCTACCCCGGCAGCCCCTCACCGGCCGTGGACGGCGTGTCCATGGACATCAAGGCCGGTGAGACCGTGATCCTCGTCGGCCCCTCGGGCTGCGGGAAGTCCACCACCCTCAAGATGATCAACCGTCTGATCGAGCCGACGTCCGGGCGGATCAGGATCAACGACGAGGACGTCACCGACATGGACCCGGTGAAGCTCCGCCGCAAGATCGGTTACGCCATCCAGTCGTCCGGTCTCTTCCCGCACATGACGGTCGCGGAGAACATCGCCCTCGTCCCCAAGATGACCGGCTGGTCGAAGTCCGGGGTGAAGGACCGGGTCGAGGAGATGCTCGACCTGGTCGGTCTCGACCCGCGGGAGTTCCACGGGCGCTACCCGCGCCAGCTCTCCGGCGGGCAGCAGCAGCGCGTGGGGGTGGCGCGGGCACTGGCCGCGGATCCTCCGGTGCTGCTGATGGACGAGCCCTTCGGAGCGGTCGACCCCATCACGCGCGACCACCTCCAGGACGAGCTGATCCGGCTCCAGCACGAGCTGCACAAGACGATCGTCTTCGTCACCCACGACTTCGACGAGGCCATCAAGCTCGGCGACCGGATCGCGGTTCTCCGGGAGCGTTCGCACATCGCGCAGTTCGACACCCCCGAGGCCATCCTCACCAACCCGACGGACGACTTCGTCTCCGGCTTCGTGGGCGCGGGCGCCGCGCTGAAGCGGCTCAACCTCACCCGTGTCCGGGACGTGGGGATCGCCGACTTCCCCACGGTGACCGTCGAGGACCCGCTCCAGTCGATCTTCAACAAGCTGCGGGACGGCCAGCACAACGAACTGCTGATGCTGGACCGCCGCAACCGCCCCTACAAGTGGCTGCGGCGCGGCGACCTGATGCGGGCGAAGGGCTCACTCGCCCGGGCCGGGCAGCTGGTGCACGACACGGTGACCCGTGACGCGACGCTCCACGACGCGCTGGAGGCGGTGCTGACCGACAGCGGCGGAAGGGTCGCCGTGACCGGGCGGCGCGGTGAGTTCATCGGTGTCGTCGACATGCACACCCTGATGAACTCCGTGCAGGAACTCCTGGAGGCCGACCGGCTCGCCGCGATGGAGCACCGGCACGACCTGGAGGAGCTGCGCGTCCACCGGACGGAGCAGGAGCTGGAGGGCGGTGGCAGCGGGCTATGACCCCCAGTCATCAGGCTCCCCCCAAGGGAGCGCGACCGCCCGGAGAGCACGATGTGGGCGGCCTTGCCTTCCGTGACGAGGAGGCAGAGCCCTCCGCGCCGCCGCCGGGTCCGCAGCGCCGGATCACCTGGAAGAAGCTCGTCCTGGTGCCGGCCGTCCTCGCGGTCGTCCTGGTCGCGACCTATCTGTGGATCTCCAACGTGGAACTCGACTCGATCGCGAAGAACTCGCTGGCCGGGGACACCGTCGAAGTCCGCTGGTGGCAGCACGTCAAGCTGACCGCGATCTCCACCTTCTGGGTGCTCATCATCGCGATCCCCCTCGGCATCGCGATGACCAGGCGCGGCCTGAAGAGGGCCGCCCCCGGGGTGACGGCCATCGCGAACATCGGTCAGGCCACACCCGCCATCGGTCTGCTGGCACTGCTGGTGATCTGGCTGGGCATCGGCCCGTCGACCGCGATCATCGGAATGGTGATCTACGCGGTGCTGCCGGTGTTCTCCAACACGGTGGCGGGGCTGAACGCCATCGAGCCGACCCTCGTCGAGGCCTCACGGGGCATCGGCATGTCGGCGATGGGCACGCTCGCCAAGGTCGAACTGCCGCTCGCGGTCCCGCTGATCCTGGCGGGTGTGCGCACGGCGCTGGTGCTCAACGTGGGCACCGCGACCCTCGCCACCTTCGGCGGCGGTGGCGGACTCGGCGACCTGATCACCTCGGGTATCCAGACGCAGCGGATGCCCGTGCTGATCCTCGGATCCGTACTGACCGTGGTGCTGGCGCTGCTCGTGGACTGGCTGGCCTCGCTGGTCGAACTGTGGCTGACGCCGCGCGGACTGGAGGAAGCGTGAGGGGACGTACGGGCCTGGCATCGGCGGCCGCGCTCGCCCTCCTGCTCGCGGGGTGCGGGCTGAAGAGCGGCTCACCGCTGGTGGACGAGGTGGAACCGGGATCGATCGGACAGGGGCAGCCGCTCAAGGGCGCGTCCCTGACGGTGACCTCGAAGAACTTCAGCGAGAACATCATCCTCGGCCATGTGATGGGCCTGGTCTTCAAGGCGGCCGGCGCCGAGGTCCTGGACCGCACGAACCTGCCTGGGTCGATCAGCGCGCGCGAAGCGGTCGCCCAGGGCGAGGCCGACGCGCTGTACGACTACACGGGTACGGCGTGGATCACCTACCTCGGCCACGCCGAACCGATCGTCGACCCGCAGAAGCAGTGGAAGGCGGTCCGGGACGAGGACCTGGGCAACGGGGTGACCTGGCTTCCGCCGGCCACCCTCGACAACACGTACGCCCTGGCGATCAGCAAGAAGAACAACGCCAAGTACGACCTGAAGACGCTTTCGGACGTGGCGGCCCTCGCCAAGAAGGACCCGAAGGCCGTGACGGTCTGCGTGGAGAACGAGTTCGCCTCGCGCGACGACGGACTGCCGGGCATGCAGAAGAAGTACGGGATGAACCTGCCGGCCTCGAACATCCAGAAGATGGACGCCGGGATCATCTACACCCAGGTCTCGGAGTCCAACTCCTGCCTGCTTGGCGAGGTGTACACCACCGACGGCCGGATCAAGGCGATGAACCTGGACGTCATGGAGGACGACAAGCAGTTCTTCCCCAACTACAACGCCTCGCCCGCCATCCACACGGCGACCCTCGACAAGTATCCCGAGATCGCGGAGATGCTGGCACCGGTGACGAAGAAGCTGACGACGGACCTCGCGCAGGAACTCAACTCCAAGGTGGACGTGGACGGCGAGGACCCGCACGAGGTCGCGAAGGACTGGCTGGTGGAGGAAGGATTCATCAAGGAGGGCTGAGCGGAAACACCGCAACGCGGGCTGAGCGGGCTCACCACAGCCCTTCCGACGCCGGTGTCTCCACCGCAACTCGCGGTGGAGACACCGGCGTCGGCGTGTGCGGCCGGACTGCCCGACTGCCCGACTGCCCGACTGCGGATGAGAGAGGCCGCAGGAGCGGCGACTCCTCTCACGGCAGTCCTGACGGCCGACGCGGCCCACCCCGCGGACACTTCGCTGACGCTCATCGGCGCACTGGCATGGGATGGAGAGGGAGGCAGCCGCAGGTCAGCAGCTCGGGACCTTGCCGCCCCGGTCCAGGGCCCGCAGCGAGGACACCGCGCTCTCCAGTGTGGTGACGGGGATGAGCCGCAGGCCCTCGGGGCGTTCGGCCTTCGCCTGCTTGCATTCGGCCTTCGGGACGAGGAAGACGGTCGCGCCGTCGCGCCGGGCGGCCTGCGTCTTGAGGGAGACCCCGCCGACGGCGCCGACCGCGCCGTCGGCCTCGATCGTCCCCGTACCCGCGACGGTGCGGCCGCCGGTCAGATCGCCGCCGGAGCCGTTGCCGACCAGTTTGTCGATGATGCCCAGCGAGAAGAAGAGGCCCGCGCTGGGACCTCCGACGTCCGCGAGGTGCAGGGTGATGTCGACCGAACCGGGCTTCCTGTCCAGGTAGCGCAGGGCTGCGTCCACAGCGACGTTCTGCGACTTCTCCATGTCCTGGAGGTTGTGCTGCTCGATCTCCTTCTCGGAGTCGCCCGTCGGATATACGGAGTCGCGCGGCATGACCGCGCGGTCCGTCCTGAACCAGCTGTCCACCACATCCCCGACGCCCACGTCGGCGCCGGGCCCGGTCGCGAGGATCGTCGTCATCCGCAGCTCACCGTCGGTGGTGCGAGTGGGCGTGCCCTCGATCGTGATGACCGGCTTCCCTTTGCTGTCCCCCAGGACATCGGCGGTGGTGCCGGGCTGCGCCACGGTGAACGGCAGCGGCGCGAAGGCTGCCGTGCCGAACAGTCCGAGGACAGGCAGCACGCAGAGGGCGAGAGCGCGGGGGCGGGAGAGACGAATGGCCACCCACCCAATCTATCCGCCGCCCGACTCGGATCCGACCGCCCCGGCACCACCGGAGCAGCCGGTGCGACCGGTCTCAACGCAGAGCATCGGCGACCTCACGGGCCGCGTCGAGGACCCGCGGACCGACTCGCTCCGGTACGGCGTCCGCGAGCATCACCACGCCCACACTGCCCTCCACCCCCGACACACCGATCAGCGGCGCCGCAGCCCCGCAGGCACCGGCTTCGAGCTCACCCTGGGTGAGGGTGTAGCCGGGGTGGTCGACCGTCTTCTGGCGGGCGGTGAGGATCGCCCGGCCCGCGGCGCCCCTGTCCAGGGAGTGCCGGAAGCCGGCCCTGTAAGCCACGTGGTAGTCGGTCCAGGTCGGCTCCACGACAGCGACCGCGAGCGCGTCCGAACCGTCGACGAGCGTGAGGTGGGCGGTGGCCCCTATGTCCTCGGCCAGGGAACGCAGCGCGGGCAGTGCCGCCTCCCTGACGAGCGGGTGCACCTGCCGGCCCAGACGCAGAACGCCCAGACCCACTCGGGCCCGGCCGCCCAGGTCACGCCGCACGAGCGCGTGCTGTTCCAGGGTGGCGAGCAGTCGGTAGACCACGGTGCGGTTGACGCCGAGTTTGTTCGACAACTCGGTGACGGTCAGGCCGTGATCGGTATCGGCGAGCAGTTTGAGGACACGCAGTCCCCGGTCGAGCGTCTGCGAAGTCTCCGCGGTCACGACGCCCTCTCCCTCGTGGTGAGCGGGGCGGTTGTCTCCGGGATACCGACGCCGGTCCCGCGGCGACGCACCGAGAGGCCGCCGACTGGCCATGGCACCGGCTGCGCTCCGCGGCCACACTGCCACGGGGCGTTCATTGTTTCCGGGAGATTAGCGAGCGGGTCCGCTCAGCGGAAGACCTCGTCCAGAATCCGGTCTCCCTCCGGGACGGCCCGGCATAACCGCCGGTCAGAGGCGGACCGTCCGGAACGCGAACATCTACGCGCGTCCAGGTCGGGTGACGCGGCAACGACGCTCCGTGCATCAGGCGTGAACGATTGTTAACTCACCGTAAAATAAAAAGCCGAAAATTCACCCCCGCCACAGCGCCCGCCGCATGCTCTCGCACCCCCACGCGTCAGGGCGCGCGCCCCTCCGGGGCCGGAGGAGGGCCAGGCCCGACGCACGACAGTCGGACTTCACGCGCCGCGACGGAAGCCCCTGGGGATTCGCGCACCCCACCCCCTTTCGCTCCCGGTGTTGCGGTTTTTCCATACATCGCCTTCGATTGATCATGCCAATCCATGGTCAACTCTTACGGCAACTGCCGGACCCGATTGGTAGGTTGAGTTGCCACTTGCCCGCAACAAGAGGGGCACAGGGGATTATCGACCACTACGGGGAGGGTTACCGCCAATGGCGTGGGACGAATGGGAGCAGCTGAAATCCGAGGCCGCGGAGAGGGGTTCTGCACAGATGCAGTTGAATCAGCTGCCGCCCGAAGCGGGCGGAGGGCCGCCGCCCCAAGGTGATCTGAAGGTCAACCAGCAGGACCTGGCCGCGATCGGCAATTCCGCGTACAGGCTGTACGGCGACCTGGAGAAGGCCGGTGACCACGCCCGCACCTCCACCCAGAAGGCCGCCGGAAGCCTGAAGACGGAGACGTTCGCCCTGGGTGGGGCCCTCGATCATGTGGCCTCTCGCTGGATCGACCAGGTCAGGTCCCTTATGGACGCCTGCGCCCACATCTCCAACCACCTCGACTACACCAAGGGCGCCCACGCCGGCGACGAGGTCTACATCGCCACGGTGGTCAGCAACATCGACACCCTGGACAAGGGCTTCGACGAAAGGTCCGGCAGCTGATGGATCTTGACTCCTTGCGCTTCGCGAACTTCTCCGACCTGGACGCCGCGATCACTGACTGGGAATAGATGGTCGCCAAGCTCAAGGTCCTCCAGGGGAACGCGAAGGACGACCTCGAAGCCAAGGCCAACAAGGCGAACTGGGCCGGCGAAAACGCAACAGTCACCCGCGCTTTCGTGGACAAGACGGCAGGTGAGTTCGCCGATGCCCACACCCAGGCTGAAACGATCAAGAGAATCGTCTCAGACACCCGTGGCGAACTGGTCGCTTGTCGCACACAGCTGAACGCGGCCATCGAACGCGGCCTGAAGAGCAGCCTCATTGTGCGTGACACAGGCGAGGGCTCCTTCACCGTGAGTGCCCGCCCCGATCCGGCGGCAAAGGCCGGCACGGCACCGGAGCCCACCCAGCAGGACGTCGATGTGTTCCGGAACGAAATCCAGAACATCATGAAGAAGGCCACGGAGAGCGACACCTCCGCGGCGAAGGTCCTCACGCTCCTGGTCGACCAGGCCAAGCACGGCTTCTCAGATGCCAGCTACGCGGACCGGGACTCGGCGGCCAAGGCTGTGGCGGAGGCGGAGAAGGTCGCCAAGATCCTCAAGAAGGACCCGCACGACGTCACGCTGACCGAGCTGAACACCGTCAATACCACCCTGGCCACCTACAAGAACGACCCGCTCTTCGCCGAGCGCTTCGCCACCCAGGTGGAACCGAAGAAGCTCCTCGAGTTCTACGCAGGAGTTGCCGACCCGTACCAGGGCATGGGGAGGGACCCCAAGTTCTACGAACAAGCGAAGAAGCTCCAGAAGAACCTCGGCATCACGCTGGGCACGGCCACGCTCTCCGACAGCGCCAAGATGCAGGGCTGGGAGGAGAAGATGGTGAAGCTGGGCCCGGACCGGCTCGGCATCGACGATGCTAACGACCCCACGGGCTTCGGCGTCATGAGCAACCTCATGCGGTTCGGCGACTACGACGACCAGTTCCTCAACTCCTACGGCGACAAGCTCATCGCGTACGACAAGGAACGCAACGTCGAGGACATGAGCCCCTGGGTCAACAACTGGAACCAGGGCGACCTCAACTTCTGGGACAAGAACGATCGGGGCCGCGACCCGATGACGGGCTTCATGCAAGCCCTGGGCCACAACCCCGACGCCTCCACCCAGTTCTTCGCCCAGCCCGGCAGCGGAGAGGACCCGGTCGACAAGGCCGGTGAGGTCAACGAGCACCTCAAGTACCTGACCCAGGACCGCATCTGGCTCGCGGACCCGACGCTCGACGGCGACAGCAAGTTCAACGCCGGCAAGGACGCGCTGGGCCACGCGCTGGAGTCCGCCACCACCGGTTACGCGTACGACTCCGACCCGATGACCGGCAAGGACCCCCTGCACCCCGGCAGCGGGGACCACCGCACGGCGGCGACGGCAGGGGTCATGGAGCAGGTGGCGTACCTGTACGGGAGCGAGAAGGGCCCCGAGATGCTGCACAAGCAGTCGGAGCTCGCGGACAGCCTGGGCAAGATGGGCGCGGCGTACATCGACGACATCGACTACAGCCTGTCGGGGCTTGGCGACTCGGCGACGGACGCCGAAGCGTTCCCCCCGAAGTATGCGGGGCGGGCGAACTTCACCGATCAGGGCGCCATCAATTTCCTCAGCGTGCTGGGACAGAACGAGACGTCCCACGGTGTCGTCTCGGCGGCACAGCACCTGTACACGCTCAGCGCGATGGACGCCTTCCCTGCGACCGATGCGGCGAGCATGGACCACGCGCACGATGCGATGACCACGGGTGCCGAAGCGCGCGGCATTCTGGACCAGGCACGCGTGCAGCAGGCAGAAACGACATACACGGCCGACTCCGAAGAGGCCAACAAATCCTTGGCACGATCGGGGGACTGGATCGGTCTGGGTGCCGGCATCGTGGTGGGAGGAAGCGTCGCCGCCCTACCCGTGCCCGGCACCACTGTCGCGGGCGTGGCGATCGCGCCGCTGGTCACCGACACCGTCGGTGAGGCCGTCAACACCTTTATCGGGCACGAGATCGACAAGGGTGTCGACGGGGCGGAGGAGGACCCGACGGAGAAGGCGCAGACCACGAGCAGCGAGTTCTACCGGCAGGGAACCGCCCAACTCGGCGATTCGTACCAGACATATCTCGACCAGAATCCGAAACAAGCCGATGCCATCAACCGTGCGCAGTGGAAACAGGATATCGAAGGCGGCTATCTCGGCACCGGAACAATTCAGGGCGACTATCGCGGGCGTCCCGCCTACAAGGACTGACCGGCCGACCGGAGGATCGAAGAGCAGGAGTCCGATGAGGAAAAGACTACTCATGGCTGCATCCGGAGCATTGTTGCTGGCCGCCGGTGGCACTGCGTGCGGCAACGACGGCGACGGCGTGGAGAAGCCGGATGTGCTGTCCGCGTCCCAGGTCTGCGACGGGACACTGGACAAGACGGCGGCGACAGCCCTGGAAAGCCTGGGCGGCACGGAGCGGTTCAACGAGTTCCAGGGGACCGACAAGTCTGTGGCCCTGCGCCCTTTCTCCCTGGGCCTCGCGGCGAAGACTCTTCGTGCCAAGCCGACCGAGAAGAACACGTGCGTCATCTACAAGGCCGACGGGAGTGACTTCCCGCTGCTCGACATCAGCTTTTCTGCGTGGCACAGCCACCCTGACCTTGCTCAAGAGAACAAGGCGAGTGACTCGGGTGAAATGTTCTTTCCTGTGGGCCTGTTCGCCAGGGCGAGTGGCGACCAGGGCACCTCGCTCTACTTCGCGTGTCCTACGGAAGGATCCGACGGCAAGAAGCCCTATGTCAAAGCGGACATGTATTCCGCCCGGGGCCAGGTCAACCCCGACGGAAAGGGACGCATGACCATCCTCAACGCCGTATCCCGCGCCGTGGCGGAGAAACTCGGCTGCGCCGCACAGGCGAAACTCCCCGCCGAGGTGCCCGACGCCCTGCCCCGATGACACCGCGGCCCCGGCGCGGAGGCGGATCACGCCGCTCCCGTGCCGGGGCCTGCCGGGCCCGTCCGGCCGGGCTCACCGCATCCGGGTGGCCCACTCCTGGACCTTCTTGATCCGGTCCTGGATCTGCCCCGCCGTCGCCTCCGCGCTCGGGGGACCGCCGCACACCCTCCGCAGCTCGGTGTGGATCACCCCGTGCGGCTTGCCGCTCTGGTGCGTGTACGCGGACACCATCGTGTTCAGCTGCTTGCGCAGCTCCAGCAGCTTCTTGTGCGTGACCACGGGCCGGTCCTCCGCGGCCTTCTCCAGGAGATCGGCCTCCGCGGCCGGCTTCTGGCGGCTGTGCGCGATCTGCCGGGTCTGCCGCTTCTGGAGCAGCAGCTGCACCTGGTCGGGTTCGAGGAGACCCGGGATACCCAGGTAGTCCTGCTCCTCCTCGCTCCCCGGGTGCGCCTGCATGCCGAATTCGGCACCGTCGTACAGCACCCGGTCGAAGACCGCGTCCGACTCGAGCGCCTCGAAGGGCAGCTGGTCCTCGGTCTCCTCGTCCTCCAGCTTCTCCGCGTCCGCGAGGAGCTGGTCCTCCTCGGCGAAGGGGTTCTCCTCGTCACTGCCCTTCTTCGGCTTGTCGAGCACGTGGTCGCGCTCGACCTCCATCTCGTTCGCGAAGTCGAGCAGCATCGGGATCGTCGGCACGAAGACGGAGGCGGTCTCGCCCCGGCGCCGCGACCGCACGAAACGGCCGACGGCCTGGGCGAAGAACAACGGCGTCGAGATGGTCGTCGCGTACACACCGACCGCGAGCCGGGGCACGTCGACGCCCTCCGACACCATCCGGACCGCGACCATCCAGCGCGACCCGTCCTGGCTGAACCTGTCGATGTTCTTGGACGCGGCCTTCTCGTCGGAGAGGACCACCGTCGGCTTCTCACCGGTGACCGACTTGAGGATCTTGGCGTACGCGCGCGCCGACTCCTGGTCCGTCGCGATGACCAGCCCGCCGGCGTCCGGAATGCCCTTGCGTACCTCGGTCAGCCGCTTGTCGGCGGCGGACAGCACGTTGGGAATCCAGTCGCCGGTGGGCGAGAGCGCGGTGCGCCATGCCTGCCCGATGGCGTCCTTGGTCATCGGCTCGCCGAGCCGGGCCGCGATCTCGTCTCCGGCCTTGGTGCGCCAGCGCATGTTGCCGCTGTAGCTGAGGAAGATCACGGGGCGCACGACCCCATCGGCGAGCGCGTTGCCGTAGCCGTACGTGTAGTCGGCCGAGGAGCGGCGGATGCCGTCGTTGCCCTCCTCGTACGCGACGAACGGGATCGGGTTGGTGTCGGACCGGAAGGGCGTACCGGTGAGCGCGAGGCGACGCGTCGCCGGATCGAACGCCTCCTGGCAGGCCTCGCCCCAGGACTTCGAGTCACCGGCGTGGTGGATCTCGTCCAGGATCACCAGGGTCTTGCGCTGCTCGCACCGGTTGCGGTGCAGCATGGGGCGCACCCCGACACCGGCGTACGTGATCGCGACCCCGTGGTACTCCTTGCTCACGGGCCCGGCGCTGTACTCGGGGTCGAGCTTGATGCCTATGCGGGCGGCGGCCTCCGCCCACTGCTTCTTGAGGTGCTCGGTGGGCGCCACGACGGTGATCTGCTGCACCACGTGGTGGTGCAGCAGCCATGAGGCGAGGGTCAGCGCGAAGGTGGTCTTCCCGGCGCCGGGCGTCGCGACCGCGAGGAAGTCGCGCGGCTGATCCTGGATGTACTTCTCCATGGCACCCTGCTGCCAGGCGCGCAGCTTCCCGGCGGTCCCCCATGGGGCGCGGCCGGGAAAGGCGGGTGAGAGGTGGTGGGAGGCGGTAGTAGTCACGGTCTCCGGTTCGGGGCACTCGGGTACGTGGGGCGCTGTCCGTACGGGCCGGAAGCAGCCCGTACGCGATACGACAACCGGGCCACCCTACCGGCGGGCGGGGCGGAACCCCGTACGAATCCGCCGTGCCTCGGCACTGCTGAGACCCGCTTCACAGGAAGCAGTTACTTCGCGAACCCGGGCAGCCGCTCCGCGATCTTGGTCATGTCCAGCGCACCTTGGCACACCAACCACGCGGTGCTACACGTCCGTCCGTACCCGCGTGGCCACCCACACGCCCACCAGCGCGACCGCCGCCATCGGCAGGAACACGACCGTGAAGGCGCCCGGATGCGCCGCAACCGCGCCGCTGCCCACAGCTCCGTGGGCCGCCGCGCCCACCGCACCGCCGCCGAGCGCGGCGAACGCCGCACCACCTGCGGCGAGCAGCAGCGCGTTGGAGAGCCCGTCCGAGATCTGGAGCGCGGCGGAGTTGGCCCCCGCCTCCTCCGGTGCTGACAGCTTCAGCAGCAGCACGCTCGTCGAAGCGATCACCATGCCCATGCCGAAACAGCCGACACCCCAGACCACGGCCAGGGTCCACACCGGTACCGCCTCGATCAGCACGCTCGGGGCGGCGACGATCGACAGGGTCACGAGCACCATGCCCGCCGTCATGAGCGCACCCCGGTGCGGCTCCAGCCGGGGCCGGGCCAGTACGTACGATCCGAGCGCCCAGGTCAGCCCGCCGGCGGCCAGGGAGAGGCCGGCCATCGTCGGGGACAGGCCGCGCTGGGTCACGAGCATCAGCGGGACGAAGGACTCGGCGACGATGAAGGAGCCGGCCGATATCCCCCGCAGCAGGATCACCGCGGGCAGCCCCCGCGCGGCCCGTACGGTCCCCTGGGGCAGCAGCCCGCGCACGGCGGGGACGAGCAGCGCGGCACCGGCCAGCGCCGGGACCAGCGAGAGCCACCGCAACTCCTGACCTGCGTACTGGAGCAGCCCGGCACCCGCCGAGATCCCGAGCGCGAGCCGGATGCGCCGCCCGTCGAACGGCTCCGCCGCCGCCCGCGCGTCGGCCGGCCCACCCGCCATCCGCCGGATCGCGGGCAGCGCGAGGCCCAGCGGCAGGAGGATGAGGACCGGGATGCCGACGAAGACCCAGCGCCACCCGAGGTGCTCGGTCACGGTCCCCGAGGCGAGTGGGCCGACGACGGACGGGACGATCCAGGCCGCCGAGAACGCGGCCATGATGCTCGGCCGGATCCGCTCCGGGTAGGCCCGCCCGATGACCACGTACAGCGCCACGATCACGAGCCCGCCGCCGACGCCCTGGACGGCCCGCCCCAGGATGAACGTCCACATGTTCCCCGCGGTCCCGGAGAGCAGCAGACCCACGCCGAACGCCCCGATCCCCATGGCGAGCGGGGCGAGCGGCCCGCGCCGGTCGGCCCACTGACCGGACAGCACCATGGCGAAGAGGCTGGTGGTGAAGTACGCGGAGAAGGCGAACGCGTAGAGCGGGATGCCGTGCAGCTCCCTGGCCGCGACCGGCATCGCGGTGCCGACGGCGGTGGCCTCGAAGGCGATGAGCAGGACGACCGAGACGATGCCGATGCTGAGCGCCCGGTGGGTCCGCCCGAGAACGCCTTCCGCCGGTTCGACGGCGGTGGTCTCGACGAGGGCGGCGGTGACCTCGGCGTCACGGGGTTCCAGGGCAGTCATGCGCTCCAGAGTAAGGGCCGTCGCACCGGGTGACCCCTGTCGGTGGGCGGTATCGGGCCGGTCCCTTGGTCGTAGGACCCCGGCCCGCCCGGACTGTGAACGCGAACGGCCGCCTCCGTGGTGTGGGGCGGCCGTTCACGTCTGCGTACGTCTGAAGGACCGCCGGGCATGCCGTCGGATGACAGACCCGGCGGTGGCGAGTTACTTCGGCGTGAGTACGGGAGACTTCGGCAGACCACCGTTGTTCGCGCAGTCGAGTTCCCTGACCAACTTGAGCGACACGGCATGCAGGATGGTCATGTTCAGGTTGCGGTACTCCCGCGTGTCAGGCGCATCGCTCTCACCGCGCCCAAAAGAACCCAGAATCCGCAATGGACGCTTCTCAGAACCTTCCAACTGCGGAGTGACGCACTCGAAATAGAGTGAAGCCCCGCTTCGCCCGACCTCGGACTGCTTACCCATGGTGTAAAGCTCAGAGCCGGCCGGAAGTCTAAGATCGCCCACGTCATGAGGAGCGTACATCGAGAACTTCACTCCGCCTTTCGGTTCGGTAGGCCTTGCCCCCTTCCGAACCAAACGGCACAGCTCATCCCCAGCAGCCCAACTACGCCCGGACTCATACCCATCCTTGAGCGCTCGAACAACCTTCTCCATGCCCTTCGAGCTGCTCCAGGCGAACATTTTCTGGCCCGTCACGTCTTCGACCATCTTCGCCACCGAACCAGCGAACAAACTGCCACACACCTCAACGGCCCCGACGTAAGCCCTGTGTTGCTCTTCCCGTTCCTTGCCTGAATCGCAGGCCGCACCCCCAGCGCCCAAGATCATCACCAAACCGGCGACCGAAAGCAATCGCCTCATCCGCTCCCACTCCAAGGCACCCATCCCCGAGCCCCTCTCTGTCTTGATCAGCCGATTTCCGGGGCACTGCCTTGCTGGTACACACGGCCGTTACCTTGCAAATAGCCGAGGGCGAGGGACTCAATCATTTCTTGACGAAATTCCTTGTATTCTTCGCCGGATGCGTACCTCTCGATGAAGTCTTCCTTTGGAGCTTCGACCATGGCCTCACCGGATCGGAAAATATTATTCCATTCCTCCACGGTGAGGTCCTCGGCCCTCTCCTTGCTCTTATCCACCGATTTTTCCGAGAAATCTCCGACGACCTGGCCGATAACCTGCTCCGCAGCCCCGGTGGCTGTGTCAGTCGCCAGGGTAACGAGCACCGCGGCCGTGCCCACTGCCGCGGTCACAGGAAGGAAAGCAACACCAGCCGCGACACCGACCGTGGCACCGAACTCCACCCACCCTGCCCGCTCGGCCACGGCTTTCTCGTAGTCCTCATGGCTCTTCATGCGATCCGCCTCGACCTGGTCAGCCCTGGACTGATCGAGCATCCCCTGTACCTCGGCACACCACAGACCTGGCACCCCCAGGGTCTGGATTCCCGCCAGGGCCCACCTGGGCCTCGAGCGCACTCGCCATGTACACCTGCTCAGCAGTGGACAGCGTGGCGTACGCCTCTGGGTGCTGGCCCAGGACGCTAGCCTCGCGCGTTCATGAAGTGGTCGTCGCCTATTTCGGCTCGAGAACCGGGGTTTCGGGCAGCCCTGCACGGTCCTTGCAGTCCAGCTCCTTAACGAGGGCAAGCGCTCCAGCGTGGAGGATCTCCATGTTGGCGTTACGGAATCGACGGTTGTCGGGCGCATCGCTCTCGCCGTGTCCGAAACCTCCGTGGATGCGGAGCGGAACCTCTTCCGATCCCTCGACCTGTGGGCTTATGCACTCCAAGTAGAGCGACGCGCTCTTCTCCCCCACCTCAGACCTTTTCCCCATGCTGTACAGCTCCGTGCCGGCCTGCCCCTTTGCATCTTCCACGTCCTGCGGCGCATACATGGAGAACTTGATGCCCGCTCCCTCCCCCAGCCGTCCGCCCTTCGGGTCCAGCTCACACAGATCCCCTCCGGTTGCCCAGCTGCGGCCGGACTCGTATCCGCGTTTCAGCGCGTCGACAACATCACTCATCGCCTTACCCTTGGCGCCCGTCGCAAAGAACTCGGTGTCACCTGTGACCACCTCAACCCGCCTCGCCAACGGACCATCGAAGAGACCGTCACATACCTCGTCGGCGCCTACGAACGTCTCCTCCTCCTCCTTCGCCTCGTCAGCTCCGCAGGAAACCAACCCCACACTCACGGTCAATACCAGGCCCACGACAACAAACGAACGTCTCACTCGCACGACTCCCGCATCCTTCATTTATGCGCCTTAACTCCTGCCTCGTCAGTCGGTTTCCGGAGCCCTGCCCTGCTGGTTCTCGCGATCGTTGCCCGTCGAATAGCCGCTCCTCATCGACTCTTTCAAGTCAAAGCCAAATTCACTCGCCGTAGCGATACCGTTTCGCGCCATGAATGTTTCCATCGGGGCCTCAGCCATGGACTCACCGGAACGGTAGATACTGTTCCACTCCGTCAGGGTCAGCTCCTCCTCTTTTTCCTTGCTCTTTTCGACTGATTTATCCGAGATGTCCCCGACGACCTGACCGATGACTTGCTCCATAGCTCCGCTCGCCGTATCGGTCGCCAGCGGGATGAGCACCGCAGCCGTGCCCACTGCGGCCGTAGCCGGCAGGAAAGCGACGCCCGCCGCAACTCCGGCCGCTGCGCCGAACTCGATCCAGCCCGCTCGCTTGGCCACCGCCTTCTCGTAGTCCTCATGCGTTTTCATGTACTCCGCCTCGACCTGGTCGGCACGGGATTGGTCGAGCATTCCCTGCACCTCGGCACCGACATGGACGATGGACCGCGCGGCTCCCTTGTCGATCTGACCTTCGGAACCTACTTGGCCCTCCAGGGCGCTTCTGGTGTAGACCTGCTCCGCGGCCGAGACCGTCGCGTAGGCGTCCGGATGCTGGCCGAGGGCGCTGAGGAACCCGCGTGCGACGTTCCTCTGCTCCTCGCCCTCTGCGAAAGGCAAGTGACCTTCAGAGTTCTGTCCGGGAGCGAAGATGCTGTCCGGTCGCCCCTTGTCCAACGCCCAATTGATGTCGTCGATATAGCCGGCACCCATGATTCCCAGGCTGTCGGCCATCGCCTCGTGTTTCTTCAACAAGGCGGCGTCAGCACCGTACTTCTCCATGACCTGCTGCATCACCACGGCGTTGTCCGCGTCCCGCGCCACGCCCGCATCCGGGTGACCGGCCGGATACCCAAGCGTCGCCGCCTCCAGGGCCTGACCCAGCGCATCTGGCATATAGCCCAGTGCCGTTTCGCGCTTAGCCTCGTCGTCCCGATCAATGTCCCCGAACGACTCCCACTTCTCGTTGCCGAAGAAGTCGAGATAGTTGTTGATCGGACCGCCCTCCTCGTCCTTCCCGAGGTCAGCCTCGCCGCTCTTCTTGACCGTGCCGTCTTCGTTGTACGCGGTCGGAGCGTCAGTGAAGAAGTGCTTGGCTGCGTCCGGGCTGTTGCCGAGCGCTTGCAGCACGGAGACGGTCGGGTCGTATCCGGCTCCGTTCACACCCGAGGGGTTAAACGGGTTCTTGAACGAATGGTTCGACTCCTTGTTGCCGCCAAACCTGAACGGATCCTTCTGGTGCAACTGTGCGACGTGCTCGGCAATCGGGTTCAGGAACTTTGCGTCGTAGTTCCCGTACCGCATGATCCCGCCGAGGAGCTGGTAGCCGAACGGCCCGCCGTAGTCGTTCTTCGCCAACGGAATGCGTTCCGTACCAAGCTTGCGCAGGTCGGGTCCCCACTCGGCGGTAAATGCCTTGTCTTGAGAGGCCGTGGCGAGGTTGAGCCCCAGGTTCTTCTGCAGCGCCTGAACATCCTTGAGCCGCTCACTGTCGACCTTGGGGTACACGTACGTACTGGTCGAGAGCTGACCAAAAAAGGTAAGCGACTTCTCCGGTCCAAGCTTCTCGTAGAAGCTTTTAGAGAACTCAATAGATTTACTGTTGTCGCGAAGTAGTTCGTTGAGCGCCTGGAGTTCGGTGTGCGTGATGTCGCGCCCTTTGGCGACCAGGCCGGCGGCCCTGTGGGCCTCTTCCTGGTCCATCTTCGTGTACTTCGGGGCGCTGAAGTCCTTGCGGCTGGTGACGTTGGCCTCAAGGGAGTTCTTGAAGGACACATCGGTATCGTTGCAGTTGTCGACGATCAGGTCGATCTTCTTCTGCCAGGCGGCGATGTTCTCCTTCTGCTGCCGTGCCAGCTCGGGATAGTCGGGGTCGTGCGCGCGCTGTGCGGGAGGGATGTCCTCGACCGGGTGGCGTGCGGAGACCTTACCGTTGCCGTCCACACGGATCCCGGCCGCGGGTCCTTCGTGGTCCCGGATGTTAACCAGGTCGTCCTTGGCTTTCTTGATAGCCGCGTGCCCCTCTTCGAGGATCACCTTCACGCCCTTGGCCTCGGCTGCGGCGTCCGCGAACTCCTTGGCCGTCTTGCTGACGAACGCCTTGGTGACCCCTGCGTTCAGCCCTTCCCAGTCCGCCTTGTCCGCCTTGACCTTCATCCCGTCAGCGGCATCGGTCGCAAGCTTGTCCAGCTTGCCCGCCATTTCCGACCAGTCGTCGGCCGCAGCCTTCAACTTCGCCATCGGGGCATCGACAATGTCATCGTAATTCAGCATGCGCGTTTCCCCCCGAGCCCTACTTCATGTATTCCGTGAGTTTGGAGATCGGCGCCAGATCTCCCTCGATCCTCACTTCGTCCTTCGCATGCTGGGCCTTGGTGTAATCCAAATGATTCGAAATGTGCGCACAGGAGTCGAGTAGCGTCTTCAGATGCCTCTGCCAGAAGTCGTGCACCTTGAGCACCGCTGCACCACTCGCGAAGTTGCCGTTGGTGAGCGCGATCGCCGCATCGAAAGTGGAAGGCCGAGCGAGGTCACCTTCCTTCGACAACCTCACCCTCAGGCCATAGGCGTCATTTCCGATAGCTCCGAGGTCGCCCCGATTGACCACAAGGTCGGCGGCCCCACTCCGCCCTCCCCCTTCGGCCGGAACGCTGTTGATCTGCATGGCGCTCCGCTGCACCGCCGCCGCGCGCAGTTCAGCCCATTCTTCCTCGAACGACACGAATTCCCCCAAGTACTCCTGCGCAGACCGCTCCGCCCCACCCGCGCGGCCACCGACCTACTCACCGTATCGCCTGCATCTCCACCGAGGGCGACGGACAACGCACTCTCCGAAACTCCGGTCGAGCGCGGCCGAGTACCGACATCCCGGCCTCCACACGGTCACGACTCGGTCCCGCCACTGTTCATGAACGCCGTATGGCAGTCGCGTTGCGGCAGGCCCCCGTCCCTTGATGGCGTCCATGTCGCAGCCGTACGGTCATGAGCAGAGGAAAGCGACACCACCCGACCGTGTGCCCGAGAGGCTCAGGGGCTCGACTGCAACTCGAGTTACACCGGTTCGAATCCGGTCACGGTCTCCACCACGGCGCCGGCGCGGAACACCCGCCCGGCGCCGCCGCGTTGCCGCGCCCCCAAGGCACCGACGTAGGATCTGGCCCCTCGCCCGAGACGGGCCCGGAGGACCGGGATCATGGGGAGCGCGCGTGGCAGTCGTCATCTTCTTGTTCGTCACACCCCGCGGCGTTTCTCGTCGTGGCGTTGGTCGGCCCGTACCGGCTGTACTGGCAGGCCCGGCCACACGCGACGCGGCAGCCGTCGGACGCGGCTCTTGCAGTGGGGCGGGTCGCCGCGTTCGGGGTCGCCGGGATGTTCGCCTGACCGACGCCCTCCGCGTCGCCGACAGCCGAGGCCTGAGGCTTCCCGGGTAGGGAGCCTGACGGGCCACCCCCATGCGGATTCAGACGTTGGGGCCTTGGCCTGGAGGGCCGCCGTACGGTGCACCGGATCCAGGAGCGCCGGACGGGGGCCCGTACGACAGGTACGGGGGCTGCGGTTGCTGCTGGTACGGATGCGGGTGCGGGGCAGTGCGCGCGGCGCTCCGGCGGCGGGAACGGATGGCCATGACTGCCACCGCAGCGCCGATGAGGGCGGCCGCACCGATGCCCAGACCGATCCAGAGCGTCGTATTGCCGCTCTCGTCGGAGGCCGGCGCTGCTGCGGCCGGCTTGTCGCTCTCCTCGGAACCACCCGTGACCTTGGACGGTTCGGCCGAGGGCTTCGGGGACTCGGCCGCCGCGAGGTCGGGGAGCGGGTACTCATCGGCGGGGCCGGGGTCGCCCGGAGTCTTCAGAGCAATCCGGGGGCGGACGATGCCGTATCCGATGTCATCCGCACGCTCCTCACCGGTGGTCGGCCCACCGGCCGTGTTGAGCAGGACCCGAAGGACTTGGTTGTTGGTCCAGTCCGGGTACTTGGACCAGATGAGGGCGGCGGACGCGGAAGCGAGGGCTGAAGCGCCACTGGACCCATGCCCTCGACACAGGCCGGTCTCGCCCGCGCACGCATAGACCAGGTTCTCGCCAGGAGCCGAGAGATCCACCTGCGAACCGTACTGTGACTCCTCGGTCTTCTGGAGATTCTGGCCGATAGCACCCACACCTACGACTCCAGGCGTACCTGCCGGATACTCGACCAAATTGGCCTTGTTACCACTGTTTCCCACCGACGCAAAGATCAGCGCGTCCTTCTCCAGCGCATACTCGACAGCATCCGTCAACCCCGACGATTCGGTCGTATGACCCAAGGAAATATTGACTACCTTGGCCCCTTCATCGACGGCGTACCGGATGGCAGTAGGGATCTCCGCGTTGAATTTCCTGTCCGCTGCCGCCTGGTTCGCTGCCTTCATGGAGTCAGACAGGCGAATGGGAAGAATCTTTACCCCGGGGGCAAGCCCGAAAGCGCCGCCCCCTCCTCTACTTTTTCCCGTGCCCGCGATGAGACCAGCCATCGAGGTGCCATGCCCGTCGAAGTCCGTGTGTTCATCTCCAGACAAACCAGTGGCCAGGTCTTTCCCGTCGAGAATCTGACCGTCAAGGTCTTCGTTCACCTCAACCCCTGTGTCGATCACGGCGACGGTTACCCCCTCCCCGGTGCTCGTCCGCCACATTTCTTCAGCCTTCATGGCTGTCAGGTGCCACTGACTTGAACGCACAGAATCCGCATGTGCAGTCGCAGGAACGATGCCCGCCAGCAGCACCCCGAGCAACGCCTGGACTACAGCCCGGCGACAGGCGACTCCAGTACCGCTGTTAGGCATCTGAATCCTTTACAGGTGCTGCAGGCTAAATGAAATGAGTGGAACGATGCGTTGACAGCCTTGGCGCCAAGTCTCCTCATCGCGTGGTGCGGCATGAGGCTTCCCATGTGCGGAGCCTGACGGACGGCCGCCCCCGCGGATTCAGGCGGTGGGGCCTTGGTCTGGAGGGCCGCCGTATGGCGCGCCAGACCCAGAAGCACCGGGAGGGGGAGCGTACGTCGGGTAAGGAGGCGGAGGCTGCTGCTGCTGGTAGCCGTGCGGCGGCTGGTACGGGTGCGGAACAGCTCGGGCGGCGCTTCGACGGCGGGCGCGGATGACCATCACGGCCGCTGCAGCGCCGATGACGACGCCCGCGCCGATGCCCAGACCGACCCAGAGCGCGGTGTTGCCGCTGTCGTCGGTGGTCGGCGCTGCGTCGGCCGGCTCGTCACTCTTCTCGGAGCCGCCCGTGGCCTTGGACGGCTCGGCGGAGGTCTTCGGGGACTCGGCCGCCGCGAGATCCGGGAGTGGGTACTCGTCAGCGGGGCCCGGGTTACCGGGGGTTGTCAGCGCGATGCGGGGGCGGACCCCGCCGTAGCCCACGTAGTCATTGCGCTCGGCATCGCTGGTCGGACCGCTGGCGGTGTTGAGCAGGACCCGCAAGACCTGGTTGTTGGTCCAGTCCGGGTACTTGGACCAGATCAGGGCGGCGGACGCGGAAGCGAGGGCGGAGGCGTCACTGGTTCCGTGCGACTCGCAGAACCCGGTATCTCCGCCACAGGCATGAATCATCTCTTCGCCCGGCGCTGACAAGTCCACCTGAGGACCGAACTGCGATTCATCTGTCTTTTGAAGATCTTTCCCAATGGCCCCAACGCCCACGACACCAGGCGTTCCTGCAGGGTACTCAACAAAGTTTGTGTCGTCGCCAGAGTTTCCGGCCGCAGCAAAGACGAGCGATCCCTCGGCCAGCGCATAGGCGACTGCGTCATTCAACTCGCCCGAGCCAGCACTAGATCCCAACGAGACGTTGATGATCTTGGCGTCACGGTCCACGGCATAGCGAATTGCCTCCGAAAGGCTCTCATTGAAGCGCTTTTCCGCAGCAGCCTGGGTCGCACCCCCTCCCCCCTTCGGCATACGAATAGGGAGAATCTTGGCGCCCGGAGCCAATCCGAAAGCGCCGTTCCCCCCAAGAGCCTTGCCCGTGCCGGAGATCAAGCCAGCCATTCCTGTGCCGTGGCCGCTGTAGTCGTCAAGTTCATCACCCGGAAGGGTCTCTTCGAGGTTCAACCCATTGAGGACCCGACCGACGAGATCAGGATTGGTCGCGTCCACGCCCGAGTCGACAACCGCGACAGTGACTCCCTCACCGGTACTGTCCCGCCACATCTCCTCGGCCTTCATGGCATCGAGATGCCACTGCTGGGAGCGAGCAGAGTCGGCTTGAGCAGGTGCGGAGAGACCCACGGCAAGCAATAGGCCCAGCACGACGGGCAAAGCGATTCGACGGGGGGTACCCGTGCTCCTGCTGGTACGCATCCGATTCCTCTGTTGTCTAGGGCTCAGTCAATAACAGGCGGCACAGCTCGCCGACCGCCTTGTTGCCAAGTCTCCTCGTCCTCTACGAGGTAGTCCGGACGCTCGCGGTCCTCACACCGCGGGTCTCCTGGCCTCTGAGGAGTACTTCCCGCTCCTCGTCCTACAGCACCGGCGCCACGAGTGCCCTCGCCTGCAGCTCCTCGAACCAGACCAGTGCCCCCGGGAGTAAAAGGCCGATCGAGCGAGCGTCCAGCCTGCTGAGGACGGCCGCCTACTACGCCTCCGGTCTCGCCTGCCGAGCGGCGGCCACCGACAATGCCACTCTGGCCAGCCGAGCCACCGCCTTGCCCCATGGGCGGTCGGCCGGCAGGTGTTCCTTCACTACCGATGACATTCCCGCGGGCCAATCCGCCCACCGGGCTGCTGGTGGTTTGTGCGACAGGTCGGCCTCCGACGATGCCTCCCTCCTGGGAAGGTCTGCCGACGATACTGCTCCCCCGATTCGCTCCGCCTGGCGAGGGCATCGGCAGGCGCATATTGCCTGCCGTCCTTCCGCCCCTGGTGCTGGGCGGGAGGGCTGTTCCTCCAGCTGCAAGGGGACCTGTAAGGGCAGGAGCGCCGTCGGGCTTGCCTCCCCCGGCAGTGGCGGGCGGCGTAGCAGTTGGCGTGTCGGGCAGCGTGGCTGCTCCAGCGATCTCCATGCCCACCTGCCGCGAAACGGGCGACCCGGCCACGGTGGGCTGATCTGCCACCACTCGTGAGGTGGTCGCGGTGCTGCCCGGACTGTCCACGCCTCTAGCCTCGCTCACCGGAACATGGCCGGTCGCACCGTCATTCGCGGTCCCGGAGGTGAAGTCGCGACTATTGCTTGCGTTCAGCGCCCCATCGTCACGGTCAGGAACAATCGCCCCCGGCGGAGGCGGGAACGCCGGCTTCTCCAGGGCGTCCAGCTGCGAGGCCGACAGTGCGTACGACTGCGCCAGCTTCCGCATCTGCGCCGCCGCCTCCTGGCGGTTCGCTTCCTTCGCGGCGACCAGGGTCTCCAGGGCCTTCTTCTCCACCGCCGACGCGTCAGGGTCGTTCCGTGCGGCCTTCGCCGCGTCCAGGTTCGCCTGTGCGCTCGCGTCCGTACGCGGGATGGAGACCTGGGCCGAGGCGAGCGAATCGGATGCCTGCGCCAGCCACTTCGACGCGCCTTCGCTGTAGTCGCCGAGGCGCAGCGTCGCGTTGGCCAGGTCTTCGCTCCAGGTGCGGAAGGCTGTGGCGCCCTCGCCTTTCCACTCGACCTTCTGCGGACGGACCTTCAGCTCCTCCGCGATCTCGCGGATCTCCTTCGCCGCGCTGATCAACCGGTCCGACGCACCCTGGATCGCCCCGCTGTTGGCCATGTCCAGCCAGGCCAGCATGGTCTCGTGCGTCATGCTGTCGAAGGGTGTGCCCTGTCCTGCTTCCTTGTGGTCCATCCCTAGCCCCCGTCTGTCCCTCGCACCAGCAATCGTCGTGTTCAGAGCCCGCGGATGCCCGCGGTGTCGCCCGTGCTCGGCTCCGCCGGCTTTGCGGCAGACGGCTGGCCCCCGCTCTGCTTCCCCGGGGCCTGCCGCGTCGGGTCGTACTCGCCCCCGTACTGCTCCTTCGCCCCGTCCGAGATCTCGAGCATGCGGCGCCGGATGTCGATGTCCAGGTTCTCGTAGCCGTTGTGCGAGGCCAGGACCGCGATGCTCATGCCCTCTATGGAGTCCGAGAGGGTCTTCGACAGCGTCTCCAGCTCGGTGATCACCGTCTGGTACGACATGAACAGGCTCGCCGCTTCCGCCCAGTGGTTGTCGCCGCCGCCGAACTGCGTACGTTTCATGGGGTCCTGGCCGAGCTGCTTCGCGTCGGCCGGGGACTCCTTGAGGGCGATCAGTATCTCTTCGATCCGATTGCGGAACTTGGTGAACGACGTCAGTTCGGTGGCCAGTTCGACGGCCGCCGCCGCCGTGGTCACTCCCATGAACGGCACGGCCGTCATGGCCACTCCGGCCCCATCACTCGGCAGCACAGCACCCTCCCCGTAGACGGCTGGCCACAACTTCCCGCATCACTGTAGTCATCGTCGGTGACACTCCGCACACGAGTACTGCGGGTGCAGCGCGCATCACGCGTCACGGCCTGGGCGTGGCCACCGCTGCCTGGGGACGGATCGGGAGGCGGTTGACCGGGCGGCCCGTCGCCGCGCGGACCGCCGATGCCACCGCCGCGGGGGAGGTCACCACCGGGGCCGCCGAGGCCGGTTTGGCGCCGAAGGGGGCCACCACGTCGCGTTCCTCGACCAGTTTCACGATGTGGATGTCCGGCGCGTCCAGGGTCGTCGGAAGGGCGTACCCGGTGAGGTCCGGGTGGCGGATCACGCCGCGGGCGGTGCGGAGGTTCTCCGTGAGGGCCGCGCCGATGCCCAGGGTGACGCCCGCCTCGATGCGGGTCGCCAGCTGGGACGGGTTGAGGATCCGGCCGACGTCCTGGGCCACGGCCATCTCGACCACCCGGACCGAGCCGAGTTCGATGTCGACGTCGACCACCGCGCGGACCGCGCAGAAGGCCAGGCCGACGAACGCGTCGCCCTGGCCGGACTCGTCCAGGGGCTCGGTGGGGTGGGGGCGGCACTGGGCGGTCGCCCAGAGTTCCTTGCCGTCCATCGCCTCGCTGACCGTCGTGGACAGCACCCCGTCGTACGAGGTGATCTTGCCGTCGGCGATCTGGAGCAGCTCCGTGGACATCCCGAACTTGTGGGCCAGCGGCTGGAGCAGCTGGGTGCGGACCATCTTGGCGGCGCGTTCGATCGCACCGCCCGAGACCCACGTGTGGCGGCCGTGCGTCGCCGGGCCCGCGGGAGGCTGGTCGGTGTCCACCGCGGCCACGTGGACCTCTTCGACGCCCAGGGTCTCCTGGACGATCTGGCGGGCGAGCGTGGTGAAGCCCTGGCCGGTCTCGACGGCGGCACAGATGACGGTGGCGACGCCGTCGTGGACGCGGACCGTGGCCGTGGAGACCTCGTCCGCCCCCTCGGCGCCGAGCATGTGGACCATGCCGAGGGCGTAGCCGACGCCCCTGCGGACGGCACCGGGCTCACCCGCGCCCTCCGGGCCCCCGGGGAGCAGCCAGTCGTCCTCCGGGGCGTCCTTGGGGAGTGTGGGGAGGGGGAAGTCGCGCAGTGCGCCGAGGAGTTCGGCGACTG
>NZ_MAPV01000100.1 GCF_001700505.1 Streptomyces mutomycini | reverse complement strand
GATGGCCCGGCCGGGCCATCCCGTTCCGGGGCAGCCGCTGCCCGCCGTTCCTCCGCAGCCCGACTGGGCGCAGAGCGGCACCCCGGTGCAGGAGCAGGCCGTACCGGCCCATGGGGGCGACGTGGACCCGGCCGGCGACGGGCACTGGGCGGGCCCCGCCGCCACCACGCACACCACGGGCACGATCGCCGCTCCGGCCGGCCCCGCGCCGGACTCCCCGTCCGCGCGGGAGCCGCATCCGGCCGACAGCGACGAGCCGGTGCCCGCCGCGGACGCGCGGCGCCAGCCGCTGCCCGCCGAGGCACCCATGCCGGCGTCCTCGGATTCGACCCAGGGCCGCGCGTTCAGCGTGCGCACGCTGGGTCAGGGCGTGCCCTTCGCCCAGCACCTCGCGCATCAGCAGAACCAGACGCTCGGCGGTGCCGGCCGGCGCCGTAAGCTCGCCGCCCCGCCCGAGCCCGAGCAGGCCAAGCCCGCCACGGCTCCCGCACCTCCGCAGCCCACCCCGGCCCCGGCTCCTCCGCAGCCCGCAGCGCAGGGAAACACCGTGCACGGCACCGGTTCCGGCCGGCTGATGTCCCCGCCCGCGTCCGAGGGCCGTTCGTACGCGATAGGCGCCCCCGACGAGGGTGCCGAAGGGCCTGAGCCGCTGGACGGACCCGGTGGCGCCGTCGAGGTGGCCAACCGGCCGCAGCCGCAGCCCGTCGACGACGAACTGCCCCCGGAGCCGCTGGACAACCCGCGCCGGCTGCTCGTCTGGCCGGCCCCGGACGTCTCGACGCAGCAGGCCCTCAGCGACCGCGGCTACCGTCCGGTGATCGTGCACTCCCGCGAGGAGGTCGACGCCCAGATCGCGGCGTTTCCCGCCGCGCTGTTCGTCGATCCGCTGACCGGGCCGATCACCCGTACGGCGCTGCAGTCGCTGCGTCAGGCGGCCGTCGCGGCGGAGGTCCCGGTGCTGGTGACTGCCGGTCTGGGGCAGGCGACCAGGGAAGCGGCCTACGGTGCCGACCCGGCCGTGCTCCTCAAGGCGCTCGCCCCGCGCGACAGCGACCAGCATCCGCCGAGGGTCCTGGTGATCGAGGAGCACGAGGAGATCGCCCTGGCGCTCACGGAGACGCTGGAGCGGCGCGGCATGCAGGTCGCGCGAGCGGCGGGCGACAGCGAGGCGGTCGACCTCGCCACCCGGATGCGCCCGAATCTGGTGGTGATGGACCTGATGCAGGTACGCCGCCGGCGCGCCGGGATCATCGACTGGCTCCGTGCGAACGGCTCGCTGAACCACACGCCGCTCGTCGTCTACACCGCGGCCGGCATGGAGGAGGCGGACCTGCCGAGGCTCGCCTCCGGCGAGACGGTGCTCTTCCTCGCGGAGCGCTCGACGAGCGACGAGGTGCAGTCCCGGATCGTGGATCTGCTGGCGAAGATAGGGACCAACTGACGCCCGGACGTCATCGGGCGCCTATGACGAGGGCGGTACGGGAGTTCCCGTACCGCCCTCGTCATGTACCGCCCTCGTCATGTACCGCCCCGGCCGTCGTCGCTGCCGCGCCCCGGCCTCCGTCCTGTGGTCCGGACACGCGGCTCAGAGCTGTGTGACGTCCAGCTCTCCGTCGGCGTACTGCCTGCGGATCACCTTCTTGTCGAACTTGCCCACGCTCGTCTTCGGCACCGCCGGGACGATCGTCCAGCGCTCGGGCAGCTGCCACTTGGCGACGGACTGGGCCAGGAAGGTCCTGAGCGCCGCGTAGTCGGCGGTGGCACCCTCCTTGAGTACGACGGTCGCGAGGGGGCGTTCGCCCCACTTCTCGTCGGGGACGGCGACGACCGCGGCCTCGGCCACATCCGGGTGCGCCATGATCGCGTTCTCCAGGCCGACACTGGAGATCCACTCGCCGCCGGACTTGATGACGTCCTTGGCACGGTCGGTCAGCGTGAGGTATCCGTCGGCGCTGATCACCCCGACGTCACCGGTCTTGAGCCAGCCGTCCTCGCTGAACTTGTCCTCGGGGCGCAGGTCCTCGCCGTCCGCGCCGCCGTAGTACGCGCCGGCGATCCAGTTGCCGCGCACCTCCAGCTCCCCCGCGGACTCCCCGTCCCACGGCAGGCTTTCGCCGCCGGGGCCGGTCAGCCGCGCCTCGACACCGGCAGGGAAGCGGCCCTGGGTGATGCGGTACGGCCACTCCTGCTCTTCGGTCAGCCCGGCGGGCGGGTTGGACATGGTGCCGAGCGGGGACGTCTCCGTCATGCCCCAGGCGTGGCAGAGGCGGACTCCGAGCTTGTCGTACGCCTCCATCAGGGAGGGCGGACAGGCGGCGCCGCCGATGGTGACGCTGGCCATGGAGGAGAGGTCGCGGGGCTTGGCGGTGACTTCGGCCAGCAGCCCCTGCCAGATGGTGGGGACGGCTGCGGCGTGTGTCGGGCGCTCCTTCTCGATCATGTCGGCGAGCGGCGCAGGCTGGAGGAAGCGGTCGGGCATGAGCATGTTGACGCCGGTCATGAACGTCGCGTGCGGCAGCCCCCACGCGTTCACGTGGAACTGCGGCACGACGACGAGGGTCGTGTCCTTGTCGGTCAGGCCCATCGACTCGGCCATGTTGACCTGCATGGAGTGCAGGTAGATGGAGCGGTGGGAGTAGACGACGCCCTTGGGGTCCCCGGTGGTCCCGGAGGTGTAGCACATGGCGGCTGCCTGGCGTTCGTCCAGCTCGGGCCAGGCGTAGGAGACGGGACGGCCGGCGATCAGCTCCTCGTACTCGTGCACCCGGGGCGCGACGCCGTCGAGTGCTGAGCGGTCGCCGGGGCCTGACACCACCACGTGCTCGACGGAGGGCAGCCGGTGGAGCAGCGGTGCGAGAAGCGGGAGCAGCGAACCGTTGACGAGGACGACCTTGTCGTCGGCGTGGTTGACGATCCAGACCAACTGCTCGGCGGGGAGCCTCAGGTTGAGCGTGTGCAGAACGGCGCCCATGGACGGGATCGCCAGATATGCCTCGACGTGCTCGGAGTTGTTCCACATGAGGGTTGCGACCCGCTGGTCGCCGTCGACGCCCAGCTCGTCGCGCAGGGCGTGCGCCAGCTGAGAGGCGCGCCTGCCGATCTCGGCGAAACTGCGCCGGTGCGGCTCCGGCTCGCCGGTCCAGGTCGTCACCTGCGACTTCCCGTGGATGGTCATCCCATGGGTCAGGATGCGGGTCACAGTCAGCGGTACGTCCTGCATGGTGCTCAGCACGGCGTCCTCCCGGTGGGCGCTACGTGGCAGTAAGGGCGCGTTGATTCTGCTCACATACCACGCGGTATGTCACTACTTCCGGGAGCACGAATCGGTGTCGGCCGACGGAAACGGGCTGCGGGACGGGCCGCGGACGAACAGCGGACGGGCTGCGCGAGGCCCCCGGACCTGGGATCCGGGGGCCGGGCCACCGCTGCGGGGAAGTCCTGGTCACCGGACCGGGCTGAGCTCCGGATCCTCGCGGAGCTTTCCGAGCGCGCGCGACACGGCGCTCTTGACCGTCCCGACGGTCACCCCCAGCACCTCGGCCGTCTGAACCTCACTGAGGTCCTCGTAGTACCTCAGGACGACCATGGCGCGCTGCCGGTCCGGGAGCTTGAGCACGGCCCGCCACATCGCGTCGTGCAGCGACTGCCGCTCGGCCGGGTCCGGCGCGGGCGGAGCCTCCTTCTCGGGGAGCTCCCCGCAGGCGAACTCCTCGACCTTGCGCTTGCGCCACTGCGAGGTGCGGGTGTTCACCAGTGCGCGGCGGACGTACCCGTCCAGCGCCCGGTGGTCCTCGATCCGCTCCCAGGCGACGTACGTCTTGGTGAGGGCGGTCTGCAGCAGGTCCTCGGCGTCGCTCGGATTCGCGGTGAGGGAACGCGCGGTGCGCAGCAGTACGGGGCCCCTGGCGCGCACGTACGACGAGAACGACGGGTAACGGCGGTGTCCGGCGGGGGCAGCGCCCGCCCTGGAGGCCCCGGTGCAGACTGGCGTGGTCATTCCTCCACGCTAGGAGCGGGCGCGGACGGGCGGATCGGCCCCAGGTCCCGAAGCCCCGTCCGCCTCAGGTTGTAGGGGTGGGGCGGGTTCCACCTCCTGAAGGTGGAGGGGCTCACACCCGCCCTCAGGGTCCCCACCCCGGTGGCGCCCGCCCGCAACCGGGGAATGCGGCCTGTGCGGCCACGGCGGCACCGTTGCCGCACGGGCCCCCGATCAGTTCACCCAGAGCGGCGTGAAGGTCACGTGGACGATGCGCGTGGACTGGTCGATGTACGCGAACGGCGATCCGATCACCTGGGCCGAGTTGCTGTGGTTGGAGGCGCCGGCTCCGACGGCCTGCTGCTGCGACGTGGACGAGTTGCCGGAGTTGTCCCCGCCGACCCCGGCGGACCCGATGGCCGCCACCCCCGCGTTCGATCCGTCGCTCGCGAACGCACCGTTGTCCGCGGACGCGACGCCTGTGAACAGTGCGGCGGCCAGAGGCAGAGAAGCAACGCCTGCGAGGGCGCGAGCGGTACGGATGCTTGCCATGTCAATTTCCTCCAGGAACCGAGAACCGGGCTTGGTACGGCTTGTTCCGAGGTGGCCGGCCGACCACCTCGGTGCTGGTCACGACGTCGCGGGAGCAAAACTTCCCACCGCGTCCCCGGTGAACCGCCCACGGCGCCCGAATCCCCCGCACGTATGACGAACGCCCGGCAAACCTCCCGGACACGATGACGCGTTCCGCCCCGCCCGGATCCCCTCTTCCTTTTTTCGAACGCCTGTACGAAAATAACTCCATGGCCACCACCGACCGGCAGACCGCCACCCTGGCCCTGGCCCACGCGCTCTCCGCCGCCGAGCGCGGGCTCCCCGTCTTCCCGCTGTCCGCCACCAAGCTCCCCGCCCTGCGCTCACCTCACCGGGACGAGAAATCGCCCGTGCGCTGCCGGGGCGCCTGCGGGCTGCCCGGTCACGGGGTCCACGACGCCACCACCGACCCGGCCGCGGTCCGTGCGCTCTTCGCCGCAGCGCCCAGGGCCACCGGCTACGGCATCGCCTGCGGCAGGCCGCCGCACCGGCTGATCGGCATCGACCTCGACATCGACACCGCTCACGGCAACGACTCCGTGGCCGCACTCCAGCACCTGGCGCTCCAGCACCTGTTCACCATCCCGGCCACCGTCACGGTGCTCACGCCCAGCGGAGGCCGGCACCTCTGGCTGACCGGCCCGCCCGGCGTCTCCGTGTCCAACTCCGCCGGCCGCCTCGCTCCCGGCATCGACGTACGCGGAGCGGGCGGCTACCTCGTCGGCCCCGGCTCGGTCACGGCCCACGGCCGATACCGGCTTGCCCCCGGTACGGCCCACCTGGCGCCGGCCCCCTGCCCCCGCGGCCTCCTGCGCCTGCTGACGCCCCGGCCGCGCCCGAACCAGCCCGCCGGCCGGACGTCCCCCGCCCGACAGGGGCAGGGACTGGTCCAGTTCGTACGGGAGGCGCACACGGGTCAGCGCAACACCCGCCTGTTCTGGGCGGCCTGCCGTGCGTACGAACACGGCTTCGGCGACGACCTCGCGGACGCCCTCACCGACGCGGCGATCGGCACCGGCCTGACCGAACAGGAGGCCCGCGCCGCGATCGCCTCCGCCGCGCGCCTGACCACCCCGCGACCGAACCCCTGACGACCTGCGAGCACTTCCCTGTCCGCCCGGACTGCATTCATCCGATGAGCACCGGGGAGCTGAACGCCTGCGCCTTCTGCATGGACACCACTGACGTCGGCCTCGCCGGTGACGGCGTCACGCTGGAGGTCACCCGGGCCGGACTTCGGAGCAGCCAGTTCGTCTGGTCCCACCGGCGATGCCTGGACGAGCGGCTGCACGAACGCATCACCCGCGGCGAGTGGTTCGACGATTAGGGCGTGCCTGCCCTCCGGCGCCCTGACCGAGCGGGACACCGGGGACACCGGACGCGCAGGGCGCGAGCAGTACACGGAAGCGGCCCCTGACCGATTCGCCTGGTCAGGGGCCGTCTCTCTGCGGTGGGTGTGGGATTTGAACCCACGGTGACATCGCTGCCACGACGGTTTTCAAGACCGTTCCCTTAGGCCGCTCGGGCAACCCACCCCGCGTCTCACCGGGCCCCGTTGACCGGGGCCGGTCCGATGCGTGGAACAGCCTAGCCGGTCAGCTGTCGCCCTTGCGCTCGCCCAGGGTCAGTTCGGCCGTCGCCGTCCTGCCGTCGCGCTTGTAGGTGAGCGTGACCTTGTCGCCCGGCTTGTGGGTCCAGATCTCGCCGATCAGCGTCGGGCCGCTCTCGACCACCGTGTCGTTGAACTTGGTGATCACGTCGCCCGCCTTCAGCCCCGCATCGGCAGCAGGGCCGTCCGGAGTCACGGCCGGGGTTCCGCCCGCGCCCTCGTCCGAGATCACGGCGCCGCCCGTCTTCTCCTCCATGGTCACCGTCGCGCCGATCACCGGGTAGACGGGCTGGCCCGTCCTGATCAGCTGCTCGGCGACGTTCTTCGCCTGGTTGACCGGGATGGCGAAGCCCAGGCCGATGGAGCCCGCCTGGGACTGGCCGACGCCGCCGCCGCTGGTGGACTGGATGGCCGAGTTGATGCCGATGACGGCACCGCCCGCGTCCAGGAGCGGCCCGCCCGAGTTGCCCGGGTTGATCGAGGCGTCGGTCTGCAGGGCGCTCATGTAGGAGTTCTTGTTGCTGGAACCGTCGCCGGAGGCGACCGGGCGGTCCTTCGCGCTGATGATGCCGGTGGTGACCGTGTTGGAGAGACCGAACGGCGCGCCGATCGCGATGGTGGAGTCACCCACCGCGACCTTGTCGGAGTCGCCGAGGGCCAGCGGGGCCAGTCCGTCCGGCGCGTTCTTCAGCTTCAGCACGGCCACGTCGTAGCCCTGGGCCCGGCCGACCACCTCGGCGTCGTACTTCTTGCCGTTGGAGAACGTCACGGTCAGCTGTCCGCTGTCCGCCGCGGAGGCCACCACATGGTTGTTCGTGAGGATGTGGCCTTCCTTGTCGTACACGAAGCCGGTGCCCGTGCCGCCCTCGCCGTCACCGGACTGCGCGTCGATGGTGACCACGCTGGGCAGCGCGCTCGCCGCGACACCCGCGACCGTGCCCGGCTCGCGCTTGAAGTCCTTCGGACTGTTGGAGGCCGCGACGGTGGTCGACCCGGAGGAGCCGGAGTCGTTGCTGTCGGCCGCCCAGTAGCCAAGGGCTCCGCCGACGCCTCCCGCCACCAGTGCGGCCACCGCCACTGCGGCGACCAGACCGCCCGCGCGGCGCTTGCGCGAGGGCTCGGGCCCCGAGGGCACGGGGGCTCCCCAGGCCGGATGACCGTCGCCCCCGTCGGCGTACGAGGGAACGGCGGGAGGGGGCGGAGGCCATCCGGCGGAGCCGCCCGGGGGCTGCGGCGACGGCGGCGCGTACGGGTGCTGCTCATGCGTGGCGGCGGCCGGGCCGGTGCCGTCGTGGTGCGCCGGGCCCGTGCCGTCGTGGTGCGTGGCCGTCGGAACCTGGGCCGTCGGCGCGTCCGCGGGAGCGGCAGGCGGGGCCTCCGGCGCGGGCCGACCTCCCTGCGGGGTGCCCTCGGGAGCGGCAGCCGGCACGGGAGGTACGGACGGAACAGACGGTGCGGCCGGGACCGCGTTGCCCTCGTTGCCCTCGTTCTCGGTGCTCACAGCTCTTTTACTCCTCGGTTCCACTCGGCATTCGGCAAGAGATCCGCTGTGCACGTGTCTGCGGTCAGCTTTTCCCACAACACGTCAGGCCACTGTAAGCAGGACCTGTGCATCCGCACACCATTCCTTACATCAGGCAAAACGGTCGCAGGAAACCAGGTGTCGGCCTCCGGCGCCTCCCGGTGACACGATGACCCGGTGACGCACGCACGCCTACCCTCGCACCGGCCCCCCATCCAGGTCATCGCGCACCGCGGGGCGTCCGACGACGCCCCGGAGCACACCCTGGCCGCGTACCGGAAGGCCATCGAGGACGGGGCGGACGCCCTGGAATGCGATGTCCGTCTCACCGCGGACGGTCAGCTGGTCTGTGTCCACGACCGCAGGGTGAACCGCACCTCGAACGGCCGGGGCGCGGTCTCCGCCCTTGAACTGGCCGATCTCGCCACCCTCGACTTCGGTTCCTGGAAGGACCACGAGGAGTCGCCGGACTGGGACCCCGTGCCGGGTGAGCTCACCTCCGTACTCACCCTGGAACGGCTTCTCGAACTGGCCCACGACGTCCGGGCGGCCGGCCGGCCGCTCCAGCTGGCCATCGAGACCAAGCACCCCACGCGCTGGGCCGGACAGGTCGAGGAGCGGCTGCTCCACCTCCTCAAGCGGTTCGGACTGGACTCTCCGCCGGCGGAAGGGCCGTCCCCGGTACGCGTCATGAGCTTCTCCGCGAGGTCCCTCTACCGCGTCCGGGCCGCCGCCCCCACCCTGCCCACCGTCTTCCTGATGCAGTTCGTCTCGCCGCGGCTGCGCGACGGACGGCTCCCCGCCGGGGCCCGGATCGCCGGTCCGGGGATGCGGATCGTACGCAATAACCCCGGGTACATCGAGCGGTTGCACCGTGCGGGCCACCGGGTGCACGTGTGGACCGTGAACGAGCCGGAGGACGTCGAGCTCTGTACGCGCCTCGGAGTGGAAGCGATCATCACGAACCGCCCGAAACAGGTCCTGTCGCAACTCGGCCGCTCTTAATATCAGTTACAGGGGGTGCACCGGCGCATTCACTCCGCAATCGATCGTTACGAGTGCATCACTGACAGGGCTTTGGCCGGTTTCCGGCGCAGTCCAGGAGGGCATCCAATCCGTGGCGTGGGGCAAAGGAGGTCTCGGGGGTGGCGTTTGTGGTGGCACAGGAAGTGCCGACGTCGTCGAGCATGGCCGTACCCCATGGCCCTGCGGGCGTGGGGCAGGCACGGCACCGTATGCGCGAACAGCTGCGCAGCAACGGGGTGTCGGACACCGTGGTCGACGACGCTGTACTGATCCTTTCCGAACTTCTCAGCAATGCCTGCCGGCACGGCAGGCCGCTGGGGCAGCACTCAGAGATGGGCGACGGTGACATCCGCGCCGCATGGCGTGTGGACAGAAGAGGCGACCTGACCGTCGAGGTCACCGACGGCGGCGGGCCGACCAGGCCGGTCCCTTCCACCCCGTCGGTCACCGCGCGTGGCGGGCGTGGGCTCAACATCATCAGCGCCCTCGCCCAGGAGTGGGGCGTACGGGACGACACCGTCGGTGAGGTAACCGTCTGGGCCCTGGTCTCCGCCGCCCACGGACACGGCGGCTTCACGACAGGGGGCACGGGCCCCGCGAGGCCCGCACGCCGGGAAAGGCCGGGGCTCAACGGGCTGGGCGGACTCCACGGAATGAGTGGCTTCGGCTCGCTCGACGGGCTGGAGCTCACCGACGTTCTCGAGGCCTTCGACGACGTGGGCTGAGAGCGGCACGGCACGCGGCACGGCCGAGCGGGCCGCAAGGGTGCCACGGCAGGTGTGCCCCGGCGATGGCGGGGACGGCTAGGCTCGCGCCCGAGACCGCACTGTCGCAATCGGGAGAACGCCCACCATGGCCAAGAAGCGCCCTCAGACCAAGGCCGGGAAGCCGCAGCTCAAGGACGGTGAAATCCCGGTCGTAGGGGCTCGTGAGCCCTGCCCGTGCGGTTCGGGCCGCCGTTACAAGGCGTGTCACGGACGCGCCGCCGCCCATGCGGTGACCGAGCTGGTCCAGCGCCCCTTCGAGGGAATCGCCGGAGAGTGCGACTGGGTCGCCCTGCGCGAGCTGGTCCCGGCCGCCACCGTCGAGCTGACGCTGAAGGGCGGACTTCCCGAGGGCGTGCCGTCCGTGTCGCTCGCGACCGTGCTGCCGATGGCCTGGCCCGCGCTGCGCCGCGACGACGGCTCCGTCCTGCTCGCCCTGCAGAACGACACCTCGTCGGGCGACCTCAGCCGCGATCTCGCGGACACTCTGCAGCGTGCGCTGGAGGCCGCCCCCGGTTCGCCGGTCGCCGCCCGCCGGGTGCCCGCCGACGGCCCGCGCCTGCAGGACCTCCTCGACCCCTCTGCCGCGTTCGAGCCGGTCGTGCACTCCGGATTCGAATTCTGGGTCCCGGACGCGGAGAACGCCACGGCAGAGGTCTCAGCCTCCCTCGAGCGCGCCAACGCGGCGGCCATCCCCACCACCCGGCTCTCCGGCGTGGACGCGGCCTACTGGTGCGAGACACCGGAGAAGAACCACCTGCGCTGGGTCATGCCGCACCCGGAGGAGCAGCTCCTCGACGCGCTGGCCCGGCTGCACGCGGCGGGCACCTCCTCGCTCGGCGAAGGGACCCGGCTGGTGGGCTCGTTCCGCGCCCACGGGCTGATGGTCCCTGTCTGGGACCTGCCGAGCGCGATGGGGGCCGAAGAGTGCGAGAAGCCCGCCGCACAGCTGGCGGAGCGGCTCGCGGAAGCCCTCGCTTCGGACGCTCCGCTGACGGGCGAGGAGCGCCGGGCACGCGGTGGGCTCACCAACCGCCAAGTGACGCTCAGCTGACAGTGACGAGAACCGGGGCGCGACGGTGACTCCCGTCACAACTCCCCGTACCCGTCGGTAAATCGCTGTCCGAATAGGCGAGATCGAATTTGCTAACGGCAGATCTCTTGTTACGGTTCTGGAAGTCCGGTCGCTGGTGCATCCCCCGTCGCCAGCGGCCGGACGCCCCCGTTTCCGGGCCCGGACGGCCGGGGCGCACGCCGGAGCACTCAGCGCGTCAGCGGCCTGCGGCGACAGCCCGGCCCCCACAGGCGTCCCGCCCTCGCGCATCTCTCCCGCCACAGGTCCGCGCCCGTCCCCGCACCCGGCATCCCTGCGCCCGAAGCCGGTCCTGCTGCGCGTCGAGGCCGGCGCGCGCCGGGTCCCGGCTCACACATCGAGCGTTCGCTTTCGGACAGAAAAGCCGAGAGGCCCGCCGCACCGGGAATGGCTCACGGCATGTGGAAGGCATTCACTCCGGCATCACCGCGCGCACGGTTTCCACGAACTGCGAATAGGCAGTCAGAAAGCCCTGGGCCGAAGGTTTTTACGAGGATGCAATTGCACCTGCCCGGTACGCGGCTGATCGCACGATATCCGGGCGGCCCCACTTCCCCGGGCGAGTGGGCCGCCGCCCTCTGTACACGCTCGGTGAGCCGCCACCCGCTGTACCCGCGTCGGTGAGCCGCCGTCCGCTCAGTACGCGAGCCGGCTGCCGCCGTCCGGTGCGCCGTTACTCGCCTCGACGAGCGCATCCAGGACCGACTCCACATCGGGGAGCCACGGCGCGGCGCTGCCCTCCTCCGGGGCCCGCTCCCAGCGCACCTGCCCCGCGTCCACCTCGGACGGCGGCAGGAGGAGATAACCACCCTCACCGTGGAACCGCAGGGAGCTGGGCACCCGGTCCTGGGCGTGCAGCAGTTCGCCGAGCCGCTCCAGGGAGTAGGGGGCGACCATCAGCGACCACCTGGTGGGTGTCGCGACCACGGGGCCGAGCCTCAGCCCCATGCCGTCGAGCGCGGTGAGCGCCCGGGCACCGGCCACGGCGGGCAGACTCAGGGCGCAGGGCGCCCGGCCGCCGGTGGCCAGGAGGACGGGGGCGGCGGGCCGGGTGGTCCACCACCAGCGCACCATGCGTTCGTCGGTGGTCGCCGCGAGGAGACCGGGGTCGAGGGGGTGTGCGCCGGGTACGGCGCACTCGGGGTCGCGACAGGCGCAGCCGGGACCGCGTTCGCCGCGGACGGCTCCCGCCGCCGGCCCCGCTCCGGGGAGCACGGGCCATTTCCGGAGGGTGGCACAGGTCAGCGCCGCTTCGAGCTGGGCGGAACTTCCCTTGCGCCGGGGCCGGTGCCTGCGTCGCCTTCCGAGGATCTCGCGCATGAGCGCTCGTTCCTTTCCGTTGAACGCCGAGGTCCACATCACAGCACGTGCCCGTTACGCCACGTGTGTGTCTCTTCGCTGTACGTGCTCGCCCATCAGGTCTGCGGTACGGACGGGTAGTCGGTGCCGAGCGTGAGCCGAGCGGAGCAGAGTGGAACCGAACAGAATGGAGCTGGGCCGAACCGAGTTGAACCGAGCCGAGTCCGGTGAAAACTTCGCGCGGTCGGCGTGCGCGTCGCGCGTGCCGTCCCTTGTGCAACCCCGCCACTCGGGGATGGGCGGGCGGCCGTCACAGTTGAGGACGCCCGGGCTCGCTGTCGGGTTCCGGGGCGGTCGCAACCACCCCTGGCCATCCACGATTACGTACCCAGCATGCCCGGGATGACGCTCCCTCCGGCAATTCACCCCGAGGGCGCCCTCTCTCGAGCGCACCCAGTCGACCGCAAAATGCGGCCCGGGGGTGCATTTTCCGGCCAAGTTGACTGCCTCACGGACACCATAAATATCGTAAGGACAATACTGGACATGACCTTAGTTGTGCGTGTACATGTGGGTGCGTGTACGTGTGGTTGCACCGATAGCGGCGCGGAACGACATGGGGGTTTGCGATGCTATTCGACAGAAAGCACCTGTCGGAAAGCCGACTGCCATGAGCACCCCCCACCTTCCGAAAGTGGCTGGAATCGATCCCATGGTTCCCGTTTCAACGCACACTGCCGCGCCTGCGGAAGATCCGCCCTTCGCGCCGGGAGCGTTCATCCAGGACCGGCTGGCCGGCTGGGTCTCCGACCTCACCACACTCCACGAACTCACCGAACGGCTGGCCGCGACCAGCACCCTGGACAGCGCTCTGCATGAACTCCTGGGTGCCGGGGCAGCCCTGGTCGGAGCCGGCCGGGGGCTCCTCGTCCTCGAACCGGCCGACGGCGGCGGGCCGTCCCGCACGATCGGGCTCGGCCTCGCCCACGCCGAACTGGGCCACATCGAGACGGTGCCCCGCAGTGCCACCGCGTACGGCCGCTTCCTCGAGGGTCTGCCGGATTCCGAAGGCCCTCACGCCAGCCCCGACATCCTCGGCGACACCGGCCTCGACCCCCGCTGCCGCGAGGTCGCCACCCGGCTCGGATACGCCGCGAGTTACGCACAGCCCCTCGCCACCGGAACCGCCGGCCGGCTGGGGGTGGCCGTCTGGCTGTACGACGAACCGGCCGAACCACTGGAACGCCAGTGCCATCTCGTCGGGGTGTACGCCCGCTACGCCGCCGAACATCTGGCCCGACTGCGCGAGCTGGAACGCGCCAGGTCGGACGTCGCGGTCATCGCCGAGGAGCTCCTCCCCGGCAGGCTGCCCAGGATTCCCGGAGTGCGGCTGGCAGCCCGCCGCCGGGCCGGGCCCTCGGGCGGCGGCGACTGGTACGACGCGCTGCCCCTGCCCGACGACGCGCTCGGCCTGGCCGTCGGCTCGGTCGGCGGCTCCGGGCCGACGGCCCTTGCCGCGACGGGCCGGGTCCGCGCCGGTCTGCGCGCCTACGCCGTGATGGAGGGCGAGGACCCCGTCGCTGTGCTCTCCGATCTCGAACTGCTGCTGCGGCTGACCGAACCGGCCGGCGCGGCGACCGCTCTCTTCGCGTACTGCGAGCCCGACCGGCGCACGATCCTGCTCGCCGGCGCCGGGCACACCCCGCCGCTGGTGACCGGCGAAGGGCGCACCGAATTCGTGGAGACGACCGTCTCCGTCCCCCTCGGCATGCTCTCCTGCTGGGAGGCACCGAGCGTGGAGTTCACGCTCCGCCCCGGCGAGACCGTGCTGTTCTACACCGACGGACTGCTGCGCCGCACCGGAGACACCATGGACCGGGCGTTCGCGCGGCTGCACTCGGCTGCAGCCGGTGTGCCGAAGGCCCTGCGGCAGGACCCCGGAGCCGTCGCGGACCACATCCTGCGGGCCGTGCTGCCCGACGGCGCGGTCCGCGGCGACGGCAGCGGGAACGTCGCCCTGCTGGCCGCGCGCTTCGACTGAGCAGGCCGATGCCGCCGGCGGCATCGGAACCGTAGCGGGTCTTCCGGCACCGGGCCCCCTTCCGTACGCCCGTACGATGAGAGGGCCCAGTGTCGTACAAGGAGGACATAACGTGTCTGAGGAGCTCGCCCCGGAGACCCCGGAAACAGCAGAAGCAGAGCCCGTGAAGCAGCGGAAGAACGGCCTGTACCCGGGCATTTCCGATGAGCTCGCCGAGAACATGGCGTCGGGCTGGGCCGATACCGAGCTGCACGGCCTGGAACCGATCGCCCAGGCCTCCTACACCGCCGCCCGCCGCGCCGCGCTCTCCGCGCGCTTCCCCGGCGAGCGGCTCGTCGTTCCCGCGGGCAACCTGAAGACCCGCTCCAACGACACGGAGTACGCCTTCCGCGCCTCGACCGAGTACGCGTACCTCACCGGCGACCTGACACAGGACAGCGTCCTGGTGCTCGAGCCGACCGACGGCGGGCACGAGGCGACGGTCTATCTGCTGCCCCGCTCCAACCGTGAGAACGGCGAGTTCTGGCTCGACGGCCAGGGCGAGCTCTGGGTCGGCCGCCGCAACTCCCTCACCGAGGCGGAGCAGCTGCTGGGCGTCCCGGCGAAGGACGTCCGCGAGCTTCCGGCCGCACTGACCGGGGCCACCGGCCCGGTGCGCAACGTCCGCGGACACGACGCGGGCATCGAGGCCGCCCTGACCGACAAGGTCACCGCGGAGCGCGACGAGGAGCTGCGCGTCTTCCTGTCCGAGGCCCGCCTGGTCAAGGACGCCTTCGAGGTCGCCGAGCTGCAGAAGGCCTGCGACGCCACGGCGCGCGGCTTCGAGGACGTCGTGAAGGTCCTCGACAAGGCCGAGGCCACGAGCGAGCGCTACATCGAGGGCACCTTCTTCCTGCGCGCCCGCGTCGACGGCAACGACATCGGTTACGGCTCGATCTGCGCGGCGGGCCCGCACGCCACCACGCTGCACTGGGTCCGTAACGACGGCGCGGTCCGCTCCGGCGAGCTCCTGCTGCTCGACGCGGGTGTGGAGACGAACGAGCTCTACACCGCCGACGTGACGCGGACGCTGCCCATCAACGGCACGTTCTCGCCGCTGCAGCGGAAGATCTACGACGCGGTGTACGAGGCCCAGGAGGCGGGCATCGCGGCCGTGAAGCCCGGCGCCGCCTTCCGTGACTTCCACGACGCGGCCCAGCGGGTCCTCGCCGAGAAGCTGGTCGAGTGGGGCCTGCTGGGCGACCTGTCCGTGGAGAAGGTCCTGGAGCTGGGCCTGCAGCGCCGCTGGACGCTGCACGGTACCGGCCACATGCTGGGTATGGACGTCCACGACTGCGCCGTCGCGCGCACGGAGTCGTACGTCAACGGCACCCTGGAGCCGGGGGTCTGCCTGACGGTCGAACCGGGGCTGTACTTCCAGGCCGACGACCTGACCGTGCCCGAGGAGTACCGGGGGATCGGCGTCCGCATCGAGGACGACATCCTCGTGACCGAGGACGGCAACCGGAACCTGTCCGCCGCGCTGCCGCGCCGGTCCGACGAGGTCGAGGCCTGGATGGCCCGGCTGAAGGGCTGAGGCACCCGACGCGGCAGTCCGCGTCACGTTGCGCCGGAGGGCGCGCTGCTCAGGACACCATGAGCAGCGCGCCCTCCCGCCATTTCAGGACCTTGTCGAAGCTCACCACCGCACCACGCCCCGGCCGGTTGCCGAAGTGGACGTGGTCGGCGAGCTCCTCGATCAGGCCGAGCCCGCGGCCGCTCTCAGCCATGGCCGCAGGGTGCGCCGCGGTGCGCGCGTGCGAAGGGTCGCCCGACGGGTGGGCGGCGGACGGCTGCGGGTCCGGCGGACAGCCGCCGGATGGCTCCGCGGCGGGGCGAAGGGTGCGCCGGGCGGAGAATCCGGGGCCGGAGTCGGCGACTTCGATACGGCATTTCTCGCCGTCCAGATAAGCGGTGACCCGGTACTGCCCGCTTGCGTGCCCGGATCGCCCGTCACCGGCGGAGGCGGGGCCCGCGTCCTGGGCCCCCTCCGCGTCCCGTCGGTCACCGCCGTGCTCGACGGCGTTCGCACAGGCTTCGCTGAGTGCGACCGAGAGGTCGTAGGAGATGTCCGGGTCCACCCCCGCGGTCTCCATGGTGCCGAGCAGGAAGCGACGGGCGAGCGGAACGCTCGCGGCTTCGCGCCGCAAATGGAGTGACCACCACATGCTCATGCTCCAGCCTCCTGGCTGCGGCTCGACATAACGTTACGTATTGCCGCAACGGGCACTCCGTAAGCACGAATTGGCTGAGACGGCGCTCATTCGGCGGATGCGGAAATTCCGTTCACCGGTGTATGACGGGCCCGGACGGCGGGCCCGGGCATCGGTGGAACAGCCCCGCATCATGCACGGAACAGCTCCGGAGTGCCCATGAACAGGTGCAACACCCCCTGATCACTGCCGGATGGGGACGGATACCGACCTTCCGGACCTGCCGTACGGAGACCGGGGGCCCAGTGGGATGATGACCCGGCCATGTCTATGCCTGTCGCACGCGCCGGAGCCTGTATGCGGCTCTTGAGGACCGCGGTGTTCACCGCGGTCTGTGTCGTGCTCGCCGCCGCCGGGCATGGCCTTGCCGCCGGCGCCGGGGTGCCCGGGTGGACCCTGCTGGCCGGCTTCGCCGGGGTCTTCGCCGTCGCGGCGGCGCTCGCCGGACGGGAGCGGAACCTCCTTTCGATCACCGCCGCCCTCGCGGCAGGACAGCTCGCCCTGCACATCCTCTTCGGTCTCGGGCGGCACACCGCGGCCGCCGCGACGGGGTCGGGTGACGACTCACTGATCCGCTTCGCCGCAGGGCTGGTGTGCGGTGCCGGGCCGGCGCAGCTGAGCGCCGCCGAGGCACACCGCATCGTGACGACCGCGGGGCTGGACCCCGCGGCCGTGGCCCAGGGGCACACGCACCTGGCTTCGGGGGCGGCAGCCGCCCCGGACGCCGCCGCCGATCCGACGGCGCTGGCCACGATGATGTCCGGCCTGCCGAGCCTGCCCATGCTCCTGGGGCACCTGCTCGCCGCACTCGCCACGGGCTGGCTGCTGCGCCGCGGCGAGATCGCCCTCTTCCGGCTCGCCAGGATCTCGGCGCAGGGCGGCCGGCAGCTCGCGGCCGTGGCCAGGCTGCGCGCGCTGCGCGCGGCGGTGGCACTCGTACGCGCCCTGCGTGCGGGGCTTCCGGGACGGCCCACGACCGGGCCGTGCCTTCTCCGCAGCGCCGTCGACTCTCCCGCCCCGGCCACCGGGGACCCTCTGCAGCACATGGTGATCAGGCGCGGGCCGCCGCCCGTATACGTACGCGCAGCCTGACGCGACCCCTCTGCCGGGACTCCCGTGAAGAGGTGGTCGTGATGCCGACGTGCCTCCGCACGCCGGACCACCTTTCCTCGTGACCTGTGGAGTGATCCCTGCCATGAACGTTTCCCGCATCGCCCTCGCCGGCGGCGTCGCCGCGTCCACCGTCCTGCTCCTCGCCGGTACCGCCTCCGCGCACGTCAGCGTGCAGCCGCAGGGCGAGGCCGCCAAGGGCGGCTACGCCACCGTCAACTTCAAGGTCCCCAACGAGCGCGACGACGCGTCCACCGTCAAGCTCGAGGTCAACTTCCCGACCGACCACCCGCTGGCATCCGTCAGCCCGCAGCCGGTGGCCGGCTGGAAGATCGACGTCACCAAGAGCAAGCTGGCCAAGCCGCTCGACGTACACGGCAGGAAGATCACCGAAGCCGTCTCCAAGGTCACCTGGACCGCGGAGGGCGACGGCATCGAGGCGGGCTACTTCCAGCAGTTCCCGCTCTCCGTCGGCCAGCTGCCCGAGGACGCCGACCAGCTCGTCTTCAAGGCGCTCCAGACGTACAGCAACAAGGAAGTCGTCCGCTGGATCGAGGAGCCCGTCGAGGGCGGCGAGGAGCCCGAGAGCCCGGCGCCCGTCCTCGCGCTGACCGCCCCGGCGGCAGACGCCCACGGTGCCACCGCGGCGGACGGCAAGAGCGGCCATGCGGAGAAGGCCGAGGAGACCACGGCGTCGTCGGCCGCCGCGTCCTCGTCGGGGACGGACAGCACCGCCCGCGTGCTGGGCATCGTCGGCATCGTGACCGGCGTCGCAGGGGTCGCCTTCGGCGTGCTCGCCGGCCGTCGCCGCAACGTCTGACCCCGCAGACTCCACCCACCCGTATTTCACAGATCAGGAATCAGCTCTCCATGCACAGCAAGAAGACGGTGCTGGCCGCGGCGTTCGCCGCCGTGGCCGCACTGACCCTGTCGGCCTGCGGCAGCGGTGGAGACCCGGTGGACGATTCCGTCGCCGAGGTCTCCTCCGGAGCCGGGTCCGAGCCCGCCACCGTGCTCGACCAGCCCTTCACCAAGCCCGACCTCGTCCTCACCGACACACACGGCAAGAAGTACGACCTCCGCGAGCGGACCAAGGGCAAGCCGACTCTCATCTACTTCGGTTACACCAACTGCCCCGACGTGTGCCCGCTGACCATGAGCAACATCGCGATCGCCAAGCGGGCGCTGCCCGAGGCCGAACAGGACAAGCTCCAGGTCGTCTTCGTCACGACGGACCCCGAACGGGACACCCCGGCGTCCCTGGGCAGCTGGCTCAAGGCGCAGGACCCGGACTTCACCGGCCTCACCGGCGACTTCCCGACCATCCAGGCGGGAGCACGGCAGATCGGCATCGGCATCGACCCCCCGAAGAAGGAGAAGGACGGCACGGTCGTCTCGATGCACGGCGCCCAGGTCGTCGCGTTCTCCCCGAAGACCGACAAGGGGTACGTGCTCTACGGCGAGGACACCACGGCAGAGGACTACACCGAGGACCTCCCGGAACTCGTGAAGGGGGAGACCCCGTGAACCGCCGCAGGGCCGTCGCGGGCGCCCTGGCACTCACCGTCGGCGTGGCGCTGACGGGATGTTCGTCGGACAGCGTGCCGCAGCTGGAGGTGACCGGTGCCTTCATGCCACAGCCCGTCAGTGACATGGCGGCCGGTTTCCTCCTCGTGAAGAACAGTGGCGACACCACCGACCGGCTCACCTCGGTGACCAGTTCCCTCTCGGACCACGTGTCCATCCATGAGACGAAGAACCGGACGATGCGGATGGTCACATCGTTCGAGGTGCCCGCCGGTGGCGAGCTAGACCTCGAACGCGGCGGCAACCACATCATGTTCACGGACCTGAAGCAGCAGCCCAAGCGGGGAGAGACGGTCTCCGTCGAACTGCACTTCGAGAAAGCCGACCCCATCAAGGTCGACATCCCCGTGAAGGAAACCACCTACGCCCCGAAGAAGCAGTGAGGTACTGACACCCATGACAGCCACCGCCCCGCGCTTCGGGCCCTCCCCGACACGACGGCCGCTCGCCGCGGTCGCGCTCCTCGCCGCGCTGATCAGCCTGCTGTTCGGCCTGGTGCTGGCCGGCGCGAGCCCCGCGTCCGCGCATGCCGCTCTCACGGGGAGCGACCCGCAGGACGGGGCGGTGGTCGCCACCGCTCCCCAGGACGTCACACTGACGTTCTCCGAGCAGATCGCCATGGGCGACGACTCCATCCGGGTCCTCGACCCGAGCGGAAAGCGGGCGGACGACGGTGCGCCGCGTGATCTGACGAGCGGTGGCGCCGTGCGTTACGGCGTCCAGCTCCGCAGCGGTCTGCCCGACGGCACCTACACCGTGGCCTGGCAGGCGGTGTCCGCCGACAGCCACCCGGTCTCCGGAGCCTTCACCTTCTCCGTCGGCGCCCCCTCGAAGACCACGGTGGCGCTGCCCTCGGCCGACGCCGGCGGCGGTCTCGTGGGCGCGCTCTACGGCATCGCCCGCTACGCCGCGTACGCCGGATTCATCCTGCTCGCGGGCGGGTCTGCCTTCGTGCTCGCCTGCTGGCAGCGCGGGGCGGGGGCGCGCCCGCTGCAGCGGCTCGTCGTACGCGGCTGGATCACACTGACCGCTGCCACGCTGGCCATGCTGCTCCTGCGCAACCCCTACACCGGCTCCGGCAGGCTCGCGGATGCCTTCGACCTCGCCGGCCTCCAGGCCGTGCTCGACACCAAGCCGGGGGCCGCACTGGTCTCCCGGCTGCTCCTTCTGGGCGCTTCCGCGCTCTTCATCGCAGTCCTCTTCGGGGCGTACGCCAAGCGCGAGGACGAGAAGGAGAAGCAGGACCTCACCTTCGGGCTCGCGACAGGCGGCGCGGTCATCGCCGCCGGGATCGCCGGCACGTGGGCCCTGGCCGAGCACGCCTCAACGGGAATCCAGCCGGGCATCGCCATGCCCGTCGACGTGCTCCACCTGCTCGCCGTAGCCGGCTGGCTGGGCGGACTCGCCGCGCTGCTGGTCGCCCTGTACCGGACGCCGGACGTCACGAGCGGCGCGGTACGGCGATTCTCACGCGTGGCGTTCGGCAGCGTGCTCGTCCTCGCGGCGACCGGCCTCTACCAGTCCTGGCGCCAGGTCGGTTCGTGGTCCGCACTGACCGGCACGCGGTACGGACAGGTGCTGATCGTCAAGGTGGCGCTCGTCGCCGTGCTCGTCGGCGTCGCGTGGATATCCCGGCGATGGGCGGGCCGGCTGGCGGAGCGCACCGAATCCGCCGGTGACGCCGCTCAGGCAGCGGATTCGGTTGAAGCGACGGAACCGGCCGCACCGGCCGTCCCGCCCGACGAGGAGGTGGCTCCGGAGCGCGCCGCCCAGCTCTCCCGACAGCGCGCCGCTCTGACGGCGACGAAGGAGAAGCGCGCCCGCGACGCCGACCCGGACCGCTCCGGCCTTCGGCGTTCCGTGCTGGTGGAGACGGGTATCGCGGTGGTGCTGCTCGTCGTCACGACGATCCTGACGTCCACCGAGCCCGGCCGCACGGAGGAGGAGACCGCCCGGGGCACCACCTCGGCGGCCTCGCCGGTGGCCGGTGACCAGGTGAATCTGAGCCTGCCCTTCGACACCGGTGGCCAGAACGGCAAGGGGACGGTGCGGCTGGACATCTCGCCCGGCGGGACCGGCTCGAACAGCGTGCACGTCTGGATCGACGGGACCGACGAACGTCCTCTGGACGTCCCCGAGGTGAAGCTCGCCTTCACGCTGGAGTCCAAGGACATCGGCCCTCTGCCGGTCGTCCCCGACCGCCTCACCGAAGGGCACTGGACGTCGAGCAGCGTACAGATCCCGATGGCGGGTGACTGGAAGGTCGCCGTGACGGTGCGCACGTCGGACATCGACCAGACAACCATCGAGAAGAACGTGAAGATCGGCTGAGCAGGGTGAGCAAGAAGAAGCACAGTCCCAAGGACAACGGCACCCCCGCCACCCACCGCGAAGCCTCCGGTACCGGAGGCGCGAGCGCCGTCTCACGGCGGCGGCTCATCGTCGGCGCGGGAGCGGCCGGCGCGGCGGGCCTTGCCCTGGGCGCGGCGGGCGGCGCGGGGGGCTACGCCGCGACGCGCGGGGAGGCCCCGACACCGCTGACCTCGGTCGGATCGGCCGAGGCGATGTTTCACGGGAAACATCAAGCGGGGATCACCACTCCGCTCCAGGCCCGCGGGCACCTGGTCGCCTTCGATCTGGCGCCCGGCGCCGGGCGCGGCGAAGCAGCCGCCCTGATGCGCCGCTGGTCGGCCGCCGCAGAGCGGCTCATGTCCGGTGAACCGTCGGACAGCCGGGGGCACGACACCGGGGTGGCCCTGGACGCCGGACCGTCCTCCCTGACCATCACCTTCGGATTCGGCCGCACCTTCTTCGGCCGCACCGGGCTGACCAGCAGCCGGCCGCCCGCCCTGGACCCGCTGCCGGCCTTCTCCTCCGACCACCTCGACGCCAAACGGTCCGAGGGCGACCTCTGGGTCCAGATCGGCGCCGACGACGCGCTCGTCGCCTTCCACGCGCTGCGCGCCCTGCAGAAGGAAGCCGGGTCCACGGCCCGGGTGCGGTGGCAGATGAACGGCTTCAACCGCACACCGGGCGCCACGGCCCGGCCGATGACCGCACGCAACCTGATGGGTCAGGTCGACGGCACCAACAACCCGGAACCCGCCGAGAGCGACTTCGAGGAGCGGATCTTCGTGCCCTCCGGCGGCTCGTCGGCGTACGCCTGGATGGCAGGGGGTTCGTACGCCGTCGTCCGGCGGATCCGGATGCTCCTGGACGACTGGGAAGAGCTCACGGTCAAGCGGCAGGAACAGGTCATAGGGCGGCGCAAGGCGGACGGCGCCCCGCTCAGCGGCGGCTCGGAGGACAGCGCGATGGACCTGGACAAGACGGGGCCGGACGGCAAGCTGCTGATCCCCGGCAACGCCCACGCCCGGATCTCCTCCCCCGAGGCGAACGGCGGTGCCGCGATGCTGCGCCGCCCGTTCTCGTACCACGACGGCATCTCCGACGACGGCACCCCGGATGCCGGACTGCTCTTCATCTGCTGGCAGGCCGATCCGTTCAAGGGCTTCATCCCGGTCCAGCGCAAGCTCGACCGCGGGGACGCGCTCTCACCCTTCATCCGGCACGAGGCGAGCGGTCTCTTCGCCGTACCCGGTGGGGCGGCGCCCGGGGAGTACGTGGGGCAGCGGCTGCTCGAGGCGTAAGGCGCACGGCCCCCTCCGTCGGGCTATTAGGGTGACCGTATGTCAGCCACGCGCTACGCCTACCTCGGCCCTGAAGGCACCTTCACCGAGGTGGCCCTCCGCACTCTCCCCGAAGCCGCCACCCGGGAGCTCGTCCCGATGGTCTCGGTACCGGCCGCGCTGGACGCGGTGCGTGGCGGGCAGGCCGCGGCAGCACTCGTCCCCATCGAGAACTCCGTGGAGGGCGGGATCAGCACGACGCTCGACGAGCTGGCCTCGGGCGCTCCGCTGATGATCTACCGCGAGGTGCTGCTCTCCATCACGTTCGCGCTGCTGGTGCGCCCCGGGACGAAGCTGGCGGACGTCAAGACCGTCACGGCTCATCCGGCCGCGCAGCCCCAGGTACGCAACTGGATGGCCGCCCATCTGCCCAGCGCGGCGTGGGAGTCGGCTGCCTCGAACGCGGACGGTGCCCGACTGGTCCAGGAAGGTCGCTACGACGCCGCTTTCGCCGGCGAGTTCGCCGCAGCGACCTACGGGCTGGAACCGCTCGTGACGGAGATCCACGACGCGGAGAACGCCCAGACCCGCTTCGTACTGGTGGGGCGCCCGGCCAGGCCGTCCGCGCCTACGGGAGCCGACAAGACCTCCGTGGTCATCTGGCTCGGCGACGACCGTCCGGGTGCCCTCCTCGAGCTGCTCCAGGAGTTCGCCGTCCGTGGGGTCAACCTGATGCTGATCCAGTCCCGGCCCACCGGGGAAGGCATCGGCAACTACTGCTTCGCCGTGGACGCGGAGGGTCACATCGCGGACCGGCGGGTCGGTGAGGCGCTGATGGGGCTGAAGCGGATCTGCCCGAATGTGCGGTTCCTCGGTTCGTATCCGCGCGCAGGGGTGACGCCCGGAGAGGTGAGCCCTCTGCGGATCGGGACGTCCGACACGGACTTCACCGAGGCGTCCGACTGGCTGGCCCGCAGCCAGGACGGCCGGGCCTGAAGCCTGCGGAGAGGGACCGGGAGTCTGCGCAGAGGGACAGGGAGCTTTGTCCTCCGGTCCTGCCTGCCGACTTTCGGTCCACACAAAGTTATCCACAGGCCACCCTTTCAACCTGGGGACAAGTCGACACCACAACACGACATGGTCGACAAATCGCCCCAGTGGCCGCGGATCCCCCGCCGCACCACACCTCCCCCCGTGTCGCCCGAATTCCGTTGATCAACTCATCGAGACGGGCAATACCCACCCGAACGAGTGCGCGGATCAGGTTTGAGTGCCGATTCCCTGTCCCGGCATGCCGCTTTCGGAGCGATCTCTTTCGGCATCCACAGATCTTCTTCACAGCCTGTGGATAACTAATCGGATCGACGCCCCCTGTGGACAACACGCGCTCCAGCCGCCCTCAACTCCCCGCCTGCGCACCGCCGATGCATCGAGCAACAGGGGAACTTGCTCCCTTTTCGAGGCGATGGGACCCCGTTTATCGACGATCTCCATCCACCGGCCGGTCCACGATTCCCCACGATTATGGATTCCGGCAATTCGGGCAAAGCGCCACGCTCGTCGATATCGGTTCGAGTGGTGGATCCCAGCACCGGTAGCCTTGAGGGGTGATTGACCTTCGCCTGCTCCGTGAGGACCCCGACCGTGTTCGCGCCTCCCAGCGCGCCCGTGGAGAGGACGTCGCGCTCGTCGACGCCCTGCTCTCCGCCGATGAGCTGCGCAGGTCGTCCGGCGTCCGCTTCGACGAACTCCGTTCCGAGCAGAAGTCGCTCGGCAAGCTGATCCCCAGGGCCACCCCCGAGGAGCGTTCCGAGCTCCTCAAGAAGGCCGAACAGCTGAAGGCCGAGGTCAAGTCGGCCGACGCCGCACAGGACGAGGCCGATGCCGAGGCAAAGCGGCTGCTGCTGCTGCTCGGCAACATCGTCCACGAGGACGTGCCGGTCGGCGGCGAGGAGGACTTCGTCGTCCTGGAGACGCACGGCACGATCCGCGACTTCGGCGCGGAGGGCTTCGAGCCCAAGGACCACCTGGAGCTCGGCGAGGCCCTGGGCGCCATCGACATGGAGCGCGGCGCCAAGGTCTCCGGATCACGCTTCTACTACCTGACCGGCATCGGCGCACTGCTCGAACTGGCCCTGGTCAACGCGGCGATCGCGCAGGCGACCGAGGCCGGCTTCGTCCCCATGCTGACCCCGGCGCTGGTCCGCCCGCGTGCCATGGAGGGCACGGGCTTCCTCGGCCAGGCCGCGGAGAACGTGTACCACCTGGAGAAGGACGACTACTACCTCGTCGGCACGTCGGAGGTCCCCCTCGCGGCGTACCACATGGACGAGATCATCGACGCCGACAAACTGCCGCTGCGGTACGCCGGCTACTCGCCCTGCTTCCGCCGCGAGGCGGGCACGTACGGCAAGGACACCCGGGGCATCTTCCGCGTCCACCAGTTCGACAAGGTCGAGATGTTCTCGTACGTCGACCCCGCGGACGCCGAAGCCGAGCACCGCAGGCTCCTGGACTGGGAGAAGCAGTGGCTCACGGGCCTCGAGCTCCCCTTCCAGGTGATCGATGTCGCCACCGGTGACCTGGGTGCTTCGGCCTCACGGAAGTTCGACTGCGAGGCGTGGATCCCGACCCAGGGCAAGTACCGCGAGCTGACCTCCGCGTCGAACTGCGACGGCTTCCAGGCACGCCGGCTGTCCGTCCGGATGCGTGAGGGGAAGAAGGTCACGCCGCTGGCCACTCTGAACGGCACGCTCTGCGCCGTACCGCGCACGATCGTGGCCATCCTGGAGAACCACCAGCTGCCGGACGGTTCGGTGCGCGTGCCCGAGCTCCTCCGTCCGTACCTGGGCGGGCGCGAGCTGCTGGAGCCGGTCTCCAAGTGACGTTCCCCTACAAGCTCGTCGCGACCGATCTCGACGGCACCCTGCTGCGTGACGACCACACGGTCTCCGACCGCACCCGGGAGGCGCTGGCCGCGGTCACCGCGGCCGGTGCAGCGCACATCGTGGTCACGGGACGAGCGGTTCCCTGGACCCGGCACATCCTGGACGACCTGGGCTACGAAGGTCTCGCGGTGTGCGGTCAGGGCGCGCAGGTCTACCACGCCGGCGAGCACAAGCTGTTGACCTCCCTCACCCTGGACCGGCAGCTCGCCGGGCTGGCGCTGTCCAAGATCGAGGCGGAGGTGGGCCCGCTCGCCCTGGCGGCGAGCCGGGACGGGCTCGAGGGCGAGGTGCTGGTCGGGCCGGGCTACCGGGTCCAGGAGGGCCCCCTCCCCGCCCTGTACATGGACGACAGCGCCGAGATGTGGACCGCGCCGCTGAACAAGGTCTACATCCAGCATCCGGAGCTCGACGACGACGCCCTGGCGAAGACCGCGCAGCAGGCCGTCGGCAGCCTCGTGAATGTTGTCATGGCGGGTCCGGGTGTCGTGGAGATCCTGCCCCTGGGCCTGAGCAAGGCGACCGGCCTTTCGCTGGCCGCACGCCGTCTGGGGCTCAGGGCGGCGGACACGGTGGCCTTCGGCGACATGCCGAACGACATCCCCATGTTCGGCTGGGCGCGGCACGGCGTCGCCATGGCCAACGCGCACGACGACCTGAAGGCCGTGGCGCACGAGATCACCTCGTCGAACGAGCACGACGGTATCGCCGTCGTCCTCGAGGAGCTGCTCCGGACGGCCCCGCGCGCGTAGAGCCCCGGGTGCGGGAGCGGTTCCGGTGTCGGCCGGTGTCCGGTACGTGCGGAGGATGCGCGGATCGAACGCGCGCGGGGGTCGCCCCGACGACGGCTTAGCAAGCCGCTGCCTTACCACTCGGCCAATCCTCCAGGGGGTGGCCGCGCGATGCGCAGAAGTGGCCACCCGGGGGCCCTGCTGCGGACGGCTGCCCGGGCAGCTGATGAAGCTACCGCGGCGCCGGCTGCGGACCACCCAGTCGGGGACTCGACGGACTCGGACTGCTGGTCATCGCCGCGCTCCTCTCCCGGTCCCGGGACGCCGTCTTCCTGCGGCATCCCCCCTCACTGTGCCCGAGCCCGCCGTCCGGGGACCACCCGTTTTCCGCTCCGGTGATCCCCGGAGGACCGTCAGCCGTTCGTTCGGTGGCCCAGGTTCCTCAGCCGGTGGGCGAGGTCGTCCATGCGGGTGTCGAGCCGGCTGATGTCCTGCGAGACGTCGGTGAGCCGGAGGCCGATTGCGCCGACCGCCTGGTGGATGATGTCCAGTTTCCGGTCGAGGACGTCGAGCCGGTGCGACATCCTGCTCAGCACGGGACCCAGTTCCTGGAGCGCGCTGCCCACGCCCACGAGACAGCCTTCGATGCGGGTGACGCGGCTGTCGAGCGAGACGTACGAGGCCCTGAGGTCCTTCTCGGCGTCGAGGAGGTGGGTCCGGACGCTGCGCGCGATGTCGCTGTCGCGAAGAAGCATGGCGACGTTCAGCACGGTCCTGCGGGTGTACAGCGTAAGTTGCGTGGCCCCCTGTGGATAACCCTCCGCGCCCTCACCACCCCATAGGGACACCATGTCCCTGTGGAACGTGCTCAGCTCAGCGCCTCGTAGCAACCTGAGGCCGTTCTCCTCCACCTCGGCACGATGGCGTTGGACGAGCTTCTTGAGGACCACTGCGGGTACTTCGAAGTAACGAGCCACATCCTCTGTGCGCAGGTGAATCCCGTCGGGGAGCATGACAAGAATCTTGACCTTGTCGAGTGCTTCGACGCGCCCCATCCGTTCGACCCGGAGTGCGTGGGATTCGAGCAGGGCGGCTTCCGTGGGCATGGGCATGCCTTTCGTGCGCGGGAACGGCAAGGACGGCCCTGTCCCCGGGCTTCGAGGGTGGAGGACGCTCACGGTTGCCACTTGCCCGATGACCGGTGGGTGGGCACTGCCTCACCACTGCCGGCATTCCCCGCATTCACGAAAGCTCGACGCCACAGATTCCAGTTGCCTCCACGCGCCCTGTACAACGAGCCGATAAGCGCACCGTCACGCCGCCCTCGCCGCACATGAGGCAGCCCCCGCCCTGAGGACGGGGGCTGCCTCGCGGCAGGTCTCACTCCTCGCCGGCGAGCTTCAGCGCCCGCAGCTTCTGTCCCGCGTACCACGTGGCCACGACCGTGACGCCGGCAAGCAGGAGGGTCGCCAGCGGAAGGCCTACGTCCGAAGTGACCATGCCCTCCCCGGCGACCTTCTCGGCGACCGACAGGGACCACTGCTGCACGCTGAGCGTCCTGGCCCCCGGCACCAGACTGCCGAAGAGCGCTTCCCACACCAGCGCGTACACCAGACCGAAGACCACCGCGTGCCTGCTGACCGTGCCGAGCAGCAGGAACAGTGCGCTGTACGCGATCGATGCGACCAGCGCCGCGATCGTGTAGGCCACGGCGATCTGCCCGCCGTTGCCGTTGAGGATGAAGCCCGCGATCAGCGTCGGCAGCGCCGAGAAGAGCATCGTCACGGCGACGGCCACGATCAGCTTGGTGAAGATGATCGTGGGCCGCTTCACCGGCTTGGCCAGCAGATAGACGATCGAGCCGTCGTCGATCTCGGGCCCGATGGCACCGGTCCCCGCGATGACACCGATGAGCGGGACCATCGTGGCGATGGCGAACCCGCCCAGCACGCCGGAGGCCACACCGTCGTCGGCACCGGCGAACGCCCGCACCGCGACCGCGATGGCCACCAGCAGGACCGGCAGGACGAACAGGATGGCGGCCCGGCGCCGGCCGAGCAGGGCCCGGTAGGTGAGCCGGGCGACTGTGGGGTCGTACATGACGCTTCACAGCTCCTTTCAGGCCACTACTCAGGCCGCTACGAGATAGGAAAAGACCGATTCGAGGGACTCGTCGGACGGGGAGACGGTGAGCAGCCGGATGCCGTGTTCACGCGCGACCTTCGGCAGCAGTGTGGTGAAGCGACCGAAGTCGACCGCCTGGATGCGCAGGGCCCGTTCCGTGACGTCGACCTCGATCCCCGCCGTCGACGGGTCCGCGATGAGCGCCGCGGCGAGCGCACGGTCGTCGCTGGACCTGACGAGGTAGCGGTGCGGCCGGTCCGTCATCAGCCGGCGGATCTTCCGGAAGTCGCCGGACGCGGCATGGCGGCCAGCCACTATCACCTCGATGTGAGAGGCGAGCTGCTCGACCTCCTCCAGGATGTGGGAGGAGAAGAGCACCGTGCGTCCCTCCGCTCCCATCCGGCGCAGCAGCTCCATGAGCTGCATGCGCTGCCGCGGGTCCATGCCGTTGAACGGCTCGTCGAGGAGCAGCACCGAGGGGTCGTGGACCAGCGCGGACGCCATCTTCACCCGCTGGCGCATGCCCTTGCTGTACGTCGAGATCTTGCGGTCCTGCGCGTACTCCATCTCGACCGTGGCCAGGGCCTTGTGCGCGGCCGCGTCGCCCAGTCCGTGCAGCTCGGCATTGGCGACGACGAACTCGCGACCGGTGAGGAAGTCGTACATGCCCTCCCGTTCGGGCACGATTCCGATCGCCTTGTAGACCGTCTCGTTGCGCCAGATCTGTGTGCCGTCGAGCGTGACCCTGCCGGTCGACGGCGCGAGGAATCCGGCCATCATGTTGATCAGCGTGGACTTGCCTGCCCCGTTGGGCCCGAGCAGCCCGGTGACTCCGGGGCCCACCTTCATGCTCACGTCGTTCACGGCGACCACGTTGCCGAACCAGCGGGAGGTGTGGTCGATCTCGATGGTGGTCACAGCCCGACCCTCCGGTAACGGCGCATCAGTACGGCGTACGAGCCGGCGACGAGCGCGAGAACAACGATCAGATAGACGACGCCGGCGGCGGCCCCGGGTCCTTCACCACCGGGGAACGCGGAGGAGGCGCCGAGGAACGCGGTCTGCACCCCGTCGATCAGCGTGATGGGGGAGAACAGCCCCAGCCACGTGACGGCATCGGCCGAATCCGTCTGCCACGCGATCGCCTGGACCGTGGACACCGCTCCGTAGGTGATGGTCAGTACGGCGATCACCGCGGCGACCCCGAAGCCCCTGCGCGGTGTCAGCGCGGCGACCACCAGCCCGAGCCCGGCGAACAGCACGGAGAGCAGTGCCACCGACACCATCCCCTGCCCGAAGCCCGTGGTCTGGTCGGCGAAGTCGAACTTGGCCAGCAGAGAACCCGCGTAGAGGATGACGAGTGGCAGCCCGGTGAGGATGAGCAGGGCCGACGCCATGGCGGCGAACTTGGCGAGTACGTAGTCGACCCGTTCGATCGGCCGCGAGAAGTACAACGGCACGCTCCTGAAGCGAAGGTCCCTGGACACGGACTGCGGCGCCTGGGAGGCGATGAAGAGCCCGATCACGGCCTGCAGGTAGATAGCGAAGTCCGTGTACTTGATGGGGAGCTTCGTCATGCCGGGTGTGGCGATGGCGACCGCGACGAGAATCAGCGCCACCAGGCACATCACCCCGCACAGAAGCATCGGCAGCACCTTGGACTTGGCGGACCTGCCGAGCCCGAACGAGCCCCGCAGGGACTGCGAGTAGAGCGAGCGGCGGGCGTACGCGCGGCCCAGCCTGGCACCGTCGTAGGAGCGGTATCCGATGTTGTGGATGCGGGAGCTGTCGCTCCCGGCCACGGTTCCGGTCTCAGTGGTTCCGGTCTCAGTGCTCATCCCGGCCGCTCCCCTTCTCCTGTCCGACGCCGGCTTTCGCGGCCGTGGCTGCCTGCGGCGCCTCCGCGGCGCGGAAGACCTCGGCGATGCGGTGACGTCGCTGTTCCATCCGGATGAGCCCCAGCCCGAGCTCGGCGACACTGTCACGGACCAGGTCGTAGGTCTCTTCGCCCGTCGCCTCCACCAGGAGGATGTGACCCGCTCCCGGCAGGCCTTCGGCGTCGAGCCCGTCATGGCCCACCAGCCTGGTCCCGGCGCCGGTGAGGACCCTGCGCAGCGCGTCCGTCCCGTCGGGGTGGGCGTCGCTGTCGGTCACCTCGACCGCCAGAGTCGTGGTGGTCTTCGTGAAGTCGCTGGTCGAGCTGGAACGCAGCAGCGCGCCGCCGTCGATGACGACGACGTGGTCACAGGTCCGCTCGAGCTCTCCCAGGAGGTGGGAGGTGACCAGCACCGAGATCCCGAAATCGGTGTGGACGCGGCGGATCAGGCCGAGCATCTCGTCGCGGCCGACCGGGTCCAGGCCGTTGGTCGGCTCGTCGAGAAGGACCAGCTTCGGGTCGTGGACCAGGGCCTGGGCCAGCTTCACCCGCTGCTTCATACCGGTCGAGTAACCGCCGATCGGACGGTAGCGCTCCTCGTACAGACCGACGTGGCGCAGGGTGTCCGCGGTGCGCTCGCGCGCCGCGGTCGGCGGCAGTCCGGACATCCGCGCCATGTGGACGACGAATTCGGTCGCCGAGACGTCGGGCGGCAGACAGTCGTGCTCAGGCATGTATCCGACCCGTTCCCGGATCGCGGCGCCTTCGGTGGCGACATCGAGCCCGAGCACCGCGGCCCGGCCCTCGGTGGCGGGGGAAAGACCCAGCAGGATCTTGATCAGCGTGGACTTGCCGGCCCCGTTGGAACCCACCAGACCGGTTACACCCGGTCCGATGTCCAAGGAGAGCCGGTCAAGCGCGGTCACCCTCGGGAACCGCTTGCTCAGGCTTTCGGTTGCGATCACAGTCACGCCTTCGAAGGTAGTGGCGCGCACCGGCAGGCGTCGTCAGACCAGACGGTTGTATCCACGTCCGACTCCAGGCGTACGGGCCCGTAGGGGGACCCCACGAGGGAGGACACAGCGGTCCGGACGGCCCACAGGGCCCGGTGCGGGCGGCGGTACCGGCTCGCCCGACGCGCATGGGCCGAGTTGTCCACAATGCCCGGCGCCGGCTCGTCCACATGGCGTTGTCCACAGGTTCGGGGCATCCCTTGACGCGACCGTGGGTCGGTTGCCACATTCAGCGGTGTCACGTTACGGACGCGTACCGCAACGCCGGCACTGGACGAGGAGGCGGCGTGGATCTGCGAAGCGCGCGTGAGCGCTGGGTGCGTACGGGCGGGATCGAGCTGTGTGTCGCCGAGTTGGGCGACCCGTCACAGCCGACGATCGTGCTCGTGCACGGCTATCCGGACAGCAAGGAGGTCTGGTCCGAGGTCGCCGGACGGCTGGCGGAGCGGTGGCACGTGGTTCTCTACGACGTGCGGGGGCACGGCAGGTCGACGGCACCCGAGCCGCTGCGCGGCGGCTTCACGCTGGAGAAACTGACCGATGACTTCCTGGCCGTCGTGAACGCGGTGAGCCCGGACCGGCCGGTCCATGTGGTCGGGCACGACTGGGGTTCGGTGCAGTCCTGGGAATTCGCGACGGTGGAGCGGACCAAGGGCCGCATCGCCTCGTTCACGTCGATGTCCGGCCCGTCCCTCGACCACTTCGGGCACTGGATCAAGGGGCGGGTGTCCCACCCGAGCCCACGACGCGTGGGGCAGCTGCTCGGCCAGGCCGCCAAGTCCTGGTACGTGTACGCGCTTCATACGCCCGTCCTTCCCGAGATGGCCTGGCGCGGGGTGCTCGGCAGGCAGTGGCCCGGGATTCTGCGGCGGATGGAAAGGGTGCCCGCCGACGGCTATCCGACGACGTCGCTCCCGCAGGACGCGGCGCACGGAGCCTGGCTCTACCGTGACAACATCCGGTCCCGCCTGCGCCGACCACGCCCGGACGCCCACGCCCATGTGCCGGTGCAGCTGATCACACCGACCGGTGACGCCTTCCTCTCACCGTCGCTCCATGACGAACTGGACATGTGGGTACCCAGGTTGGTACGTCGCACCCTGCCGGCGAAGCACTGGGTCCCGCGCACCAGGCCGGATCAGCTGTCCGCCTGGATCAGCGAGTTCGTCGACCGTGGGGAGACGGGCGGCCAGGACGGTCACGCCGGGGCCGGCGCTTCCGGGACAGCGGCCGATGGCGCCCGTGCGGCCCGCTTCGGCGGGCAGTTGGTGCTGGTGACGGGTGCTGCGGCCGGTATCGGACGTGCCACGGCGCTGGCATTCGCGAAGGCGGGAGCGCGGCTCGTCGCAGTGGACCGGAACGCGGAGGCCGTTGCCCGGACGGCGGAGACCGCGCGGCTGATCGGCGCGCCCACCGCGTGGGGCGAAGTGGTGGACGTCGGGGACGAACAGGCCATGGAGAAGCTCGCGGAGAAAGTAGCCGCCGAGTTGGGCGTCGTGGACGTCCTGGTCAACAACGCCGGTGTCGGGCTGTCGGGTTCCTTCCTCGATACGACGAGTGAGGACTGGCGGAACGTCCTCGACGTCAATCTGTGGGGAGTCATCCACGGTTGCCGGATCTTCGGCAGACAGATGGCTGACCGGGGGCAGGGCGGCCACATCGTCAACGTCGCTTCGGCGGCCGCCTATCAGCCGTCACGCGCACTTCCCGCGTACAGCACGTCCAAGGCAGCGGTGCTGATGCTCAGCGAATGCCTGCGCGCGGAACTGGCCGACCGGTCGATCGGGGTCAGCGCGATATGCCCGGGCCTCATCAACACCGGCATCACCGGAACCGCACATTTCGCAGGTACCGACGAGGCGGAGGAGGAGCGCCTCCGGAAGCGGACGGCTCGGCTGTACTCTCTCCGCAACTACCCTGCGGAGAAGGTCGCCGGGGCGATTCTCGATGCTGTGGTACACAACCGGGCAGTGGTCCCGGTGACACCTGAGGCCCATGGCGCACGGCTGCTGTCGCGCATCAGCCCACGTGTCCTACGAGCCGTCGCTCGGCTGAAGCCGCCACTCTGAGTTCAGCCCTCCGGCACATCAAGACCGCTTCACAGACTCCTGGTTGGCGGGGGTGCACGTCAAAGCCGCCAACACAGCTGTGCTGTGAGCGGTTTCATCACACTCCCTTCCGAACAACACCTTTGAGTCGCACACATGGCGCACAGACCCATAAGTCGGACCATTATGAGCACAGTTGAGCAACCTGGATCAATGGCACGTCAGTTGTCCACAGATTCCCCAAAGGGCCTGTGGATAAGCCGAGTTGGCTGTGGATCAAACTCGTTCGGCGGCAACAAGTTCTCAAAGCATGGACGAAATCAAGATGCACCGGGGACGCGGCACAGGCACTCTGACGAGATGGACGAACGACGCACCGTCAAGGTGTCCAAGTACCTGTCGAAGCATCTGCGGCATGAACCCGACAGGATCGGAATCAGCCTCGACCCCCACGGCTGGGTGTCCGTCGACGAGTTGCTGCGTGCCTGCGCGCAGCATGGATTCCCGATCACCCGGGGCGAACTCGACCATGTCGTGGCGGCCAACGACAAACGGCGTTTCGCCGTGGAGGGCGAGCGCATCCGGGCGAACCAGGGGCACTCCGTCACCGTCGACCTCGACCTGCCACGGGCCGAACCGCCCGCGTACCTCTATCACGGCACCGTGGCACGGGTGCTGGACGCCGTCCTCGTCGAGGGGCTCCGGCCCATGGACCGCCACCATGTCCACCTCTCGGCCGACCGCGAGACCGCGGTCCGTGTCGGCGCCCGGCGCGGCGCGCCGATCGTCCTCGACGTCGACGCAGGGGCCATGCACCGGGCAGGTCATCTCTTCCACGTCAGCGTCAACGGCGTATGGCTCACCGACGCCGTACCGCCGCCCTACCTGCGCCTGCGCGAATGACGCGTCCCGCAGATGAGCGCCGCATGCCACCGGGGCCCGCGCGCAGGTCGTCGAAGTTCATGACGTACTGCGGGCAGCCCCTCCCTCC
>NZ_MAPV01000010.1 GCF_001700505.1 Streptomyces mutomycini | reverse complement strand
CCACCCCCCTCCAGCCCCGCACCCCCGTGCGGACGTTCCACGGTTCGTGCACCACCCTCACCACAACGGAGTGAAGCAATTATGAGAACCATGACCAGACGCGCGATGCGTGGCGTCGGCCTGCTGTGTGCGGCCGCGCTCAGCCTCACCGCGTGCGGGTCCTCCGACGACGACGCCGCTTCGGACAAGACCGTATCGGGAGGTGACCTCCGGGCGGCTCTCAAGGAGGGCGGTTCCATCACGGTGTGGGCGTGGGAACCGACGCTGAAGCAGGTGGTCAGCGACTTCCAGAAGGAGTACCCCAAGGTCAAGGTGAAGCTGGTCAACGCCGGTACGGGCAACGACCAGTACACCGCCCTGCAGAACGCCGTCCAGGCCGGATCCGGGGTCCCGGACGTCGCGCAGGTCGAGTACTACGCCCTCGGCCAGTTCGCCCTCGGCAAGTCCCTCGAGGACCTGAGCCGATACGGCGCCGGGGAATTCAAGAACGACTACTCGCCCGGACCGTGGAACTCGGTCACCGTCGACGACGCGGTCTACGCCCTGCCCATGGACTCCGGCCCGATGGCGCTCTTCTACAACAAGAAGGTGCTGGACAAGCACCAGATCGCGACGCCCACCACCTGGGACGAGTATCTGGAGGCGGCCCGCGCCCTGCACGCCGCGGACCCGAAGTCCTACATAACCAACGACACCGGTGACGCCGGCTTCACGACCAGCATGATCTGGCAGGCCGGCGGAACCCCCTTCAAGACCCGCGACACCGACGTGACGGTCGACCTCACCGCCGACAAGGGCGTCACCGCCTTCACCGAGGTCTGGCAGAAGCTCATCGACGAGGAGCTCCTGGCGCCCGTCACCTCCTGGAGCGACGAGTGGTACAAGGGCCTCGCGGACGGCACCATCGCCACCCTCGCGACCGGCGCCTGGATGCCCGCCAACTTCGTCTCGGGTGTCGAGTCGGCCTCGGGCGACTGGCGCGCGGCGGCGCTCCCGCAGTGGGAGAAGGGCGGTGAGGTCAGCTCCGAGAACGGCGGCAGCTCCCTCGCCGTGATGGAAGCGGGCAAGAACAAGGACCTGGCGTACGCGTTCAACGAGTACGCCAACCACTCGGAAGGTGTCCAGGCCCGCATCGAGGCCGGCGCCTTCCCCGCGACCACGGCCGACCTCTCCTCCCCGTCGTTCCTCGACACCACCTTCCCGTACTTCGGTGGCCAGAAGGCGAACGAGATCTTCGCCCTGTCCGCCAGCCAGGTGCCGGAGGACTGGTCCTACCTGCCCTTCCAGGTGTACGCGAACTCCATCTTCAACGACTCCGTCGGCAAGGCATACGTCTCCGACACCAAGCTGGCCGACGGCCTCAAGGAGTGGCAGAAGGCCGCCGTCTCCTACGGCAACGACCAGGGCTTCAACGTCAACAAGTGACGTCCCGCCGCTGAACCGGCATGGGGCGGCCGCCCGTCCGACGGGGGGCCGCCCCATGCCGTACTCGCACCTCGTATCCGAGAGGATCATCATGACCCCCGCCTCCGAGCGCCACTGGCTGCGCCCGCCCTCCGACGACCGTCCCACGCGCTTCGCCTACGGGGCCGACTACAACCCGGAGCAGTGGCCGCGAGAGGTGTGGAAGGAAGACGTCCGGCTGATGCGCGAGGCCGGGGTCACCATCGTCTCCGTCGCGATCTTCTCCTGGGCGCGCCTGCAGCCGGCCGAGGACCGCTGGGACTTCGCCTGGCTGGACGAGGTGCTCGATCTGCTGCACGACAACGGGATCGCGGTGGACCTGGCCACCGCCACCGCCTCGCCGCCGCCCTGGCTCACCACCCTGCACCCGGAGATCCTCCCGGTCACCCACACCGGTGAGACCCTCTCCCAGGGCGCGCGACAGCACTGGCGTCCCACCTCACCCGTCTTCCGCACGTACGCCCTGCGGCTGGTGGAGACCATGGCCACCCGCTACGCGGACCACCCCGCCGTGGTCGCCTGGCACATCTCCAACGAGCTCGGCTGCCACAACATCTACGACTACTCCGACGACGCCGCCCGGGCCTTCCGAGACTGGCTGCGCAGCCGCTACGGCACACTGGACGAGCTCAACCGGGCCTGGGCGACCTCCTTCTGGTCGCAGTACTACGGGGAGTGGGACCAGATCCAGCCGCCGCGACTGGCCGCGAGCCACGCCAATCCCACCCAGCAGCTCGACTTCAAGCGCTTCTCCTCCGACGCGCTGAAGGACTACCTCCGGGCCGAACGCGACGTCCTGCGCCGTATCACCCCCCGGATCCCCGTCACCACCAACTTCATGGTGATGGGCGAGACCAGGGGCATGAACTACCCCGACTGGGCGGAGGAGATCGACTTCGTCTCCAACGACCACTACGCCCACCCCGGGCCCCAGCGCCTGGACGAGCTCTCCTTCTCCGCGGCGCTCACGCACTCCATCGCAGGGGGCAGGCCGTGGTTCCTCATGGAGCACTCGACGAGTGCGGTGAACTGGCAGCCCGTCAACGTCGCCAAGCGCGAGGGCGAACTCGCGCGTGACTCCCTCGTCCACGTCGCCCACGGCGCCGACGCGGTCTGCTTCTTCCAGTGGCGCCAGTCGGCGGCGGGCGCCGAGAAGCACCACTCAGCGATGGTGCCCCACGCCGGTCCCGACAGTGAGGTGTTCCGCGCGGTGGCCGCACTCGGCCGGACGCTGGAGGCGCTCACCCCGGTCACCGGATCCGTACGGGAGCCCGCTCGCGCGGCCCTGGTGTACGACTGGGAGTCCTGGTGGGCCGTCGAGCGCGACTCCCAGCCGTCCTCCCTGCTGCGCTACCGGCAGGAGGCGCTCGACTGGTACTCGGCGTTCCTGGCCCTGGGCGTCCGGGTGGACGTCGTCACCACCACGGCCGACCTCACCGGGTACGACTTCGTGGCGGCCCCGGTCCTGCACGTCGTACCCCAGGCCCTCGCCGGCCGGCTGGACGCATATGTGCGCGGCGGCGGTCATCTCGCCACCACCTACTACTCGGGTGTCGTCGACGAGAACGACCACGTCCACCTCGGCGGATACCCCGGAGCGCTGCGCGATCTGCTGGGCATCCGCATCGAGGAGTTCGGCCCGCTGCAGGAGGACGTGGACGTACGGCTCGACAACGGCCTGACCGGGACGCTGTGGACCGACCGGATCGACCTGACGGATTCCGGGGTCACGGTGCTCGCGCGCTACGAGGACGGGGACCAGGCGGGGCGGCCCGCCGTCACCCGGCGTGCCCTCGAGGAAGGCGGTTCCGCCGCCTATGTCTCCACCCGGCTGGGGAGCCACGGGCTGCCCGACGTGCTCGGGCCCCTGCTGTCCGGCGCCGGCGTGCTCAGCGAACTGCCCGTCGGTGTGCGGGGGCAGGTGGAGCTGACCGTGCGGACCGACGACTCCCACGCGTACTGGTTCCTCGTCAACCGCACGGACGAGCCCGTCGTGTTCGAAGCGGTGGACGGTGAGGTCCTCTCGGGACCCTCGCCGGCCGGGGGCGGCCTGGTCCTTCCCTCGCGGGGGGTCGCCGTGCTCCGCGTGGCGTCCGGGGCCACGCCCTTCCCGCACGGGCAGGCCACTGCCTGATCCGAACCAAGGACCCCAGCCGCACAGCACTCCGGGGGGACGGGGAACCGTCCCCCCGGAGCGCCCGCGCCGTACCTGTCAGGCGGAGGCCGCCGCGAACTGGTGCGTGCCCGACCCCACGGCGAAGACCGCGCACCCGTCGTCCTGCCGCAGGAAGGCCGCCGGGCCCCGGCCGGCACTCCGCTCGTCACCGCCCGGCACCCACACCTCGGCGGTCGTGTTCGCGGGCAGCGCGACCCTGAGCACGAAGCCGTCCGAGTCCTTCCTCCAGCGGGTGGAGACCGGACCGTAGCGTGAGTCGAAGCGGCCCTCGGCCTGTGTCACCCCGCCGCCCGGCCGCGGCCGCACGACGATCTTCCGGAAGCCGGGGGCTCCGGGGGCGATGCCCGCGATGTTCGCGTACATCCATTCCCCGACCGAGCCGTACGCGTAGTGGTTGAAGGAGTTCATCCCCGCGTCCTGGAAGCTGCCGTCGGGCCGGACCGAGTCCCAGCGCTCCCACATCGTGGTGGCGCCCCGGTCGATCTGGTAGCCCCAGCTCGGGAAGGTCCGTTGCAGCAGCAGCCGGTAGGCGACATCCGTGTGGCCGGTGTCCGTCAGCACGGGCAGCAGCCGTGGGGTGCCGAGGAATCCCGTCGACAGATGCCAGCCCTTCGCCTCGATGAGTGCCACCAGGCGGTCCGCCGCCGGCCCGCGGTCGTCCTCGGCCAGCAGATCCATGGACAGGGCCAGCACATAGGCCGTCTGCGTATCGCCCTTGACCCGCCCGCCGGCCGAGACGTACGCACCGCGGAAGGCGGCGCGCACCCGGCCGAAGAGAGTCCGGTACGGCGCGGGGTCCTTGCCAAGGACCTCGGCCGTCCGGGCCACGAGATCGGCGCTGTGGGCGAAGTAGGCCGTGGCGGCGACGTCCTTGGGCGTCTCGTCCTCGATGTTGAGCCAGTCGCCGAAGCCGTCCGCCGGGCGCAGCAGTCCGGTGCTGTGGGCCTCCAGGTACTCCAGCCAGCCGAGCATCGAGGACCAGGACTGCTCCAGCACCCGCACATCGCCGTACGCCTGGTACAGGGCCCACGGCACGGTCACCCCGGCGTCCCCCCAGCCCGCCGCGCCACTGCCGACTCCAGGCAGGTCGGGTGCGACGTGCGTGAAGGCGCCTTCGGAGGTCTGGGCGTCGCGCAGGTCGTACAGCCACTTGGTGAGGAAGCGCGCCGACTCCATCGTGTACGCGGCGGTTGGCGCGAAGACGTTGATGTCGCCGGTCCAGCCGAGGCGCTCGTCGCGTGCCGGGGTGTCCGTCGGGATGGAGAGGAAGTTGCCGCGCTGCCCCCACGTGATGTTGCTGTGGAGCTGGTTGAGCATGGGGACATCGGTCGTGAAGTCCATGGTGAAAGGCGCCGAGGTGTGGATGACGCGGCCCACGATCGCGTCGCGTCCCGGCGTGCCGGGATACCCCGTCACCTCGACGTAGCGGAAGCCGTGGAACGTGAAGCGGGGCTCGTAGGTCTCCCTGCCACCTCCCCTGAGGGTGTATGTGTCCGTGGCGCGGGCCGTGCGCAGATTGGCCGTGTAGACCGTGCCGTCCGGGTTGAGCACCTCGGCGTGCCGCAGCCGCACCGTGGTCCCGGCCGGTCCGGACACCGTGAGGCGCGCGGCGCCCACCATGTTCTGGCCGAGGTCGAACACGAACACCCCGGGCTTCGGCTCCGTCACCTCACGGGCCGTCAGCTCACGTTCGACACGGCAGGCGCCGTCCACTTCGGCGACGAGCTCCGCCGTGACCCCTTCGACGCGGTCGGCGGCGAGCCAGCCGGACGCGTCGAAACCGGTGCGGGTCCAGCCGTCGGTCTCCAGCCGGGCGTCGTAGTCCTCGCCCGCCATGAGGTCCGCCCCGGTGACGGGCCCGGCCGCGGTGCGCCAGTCGGTCCCCGACACCACGCGCTCGGTCGAACCGTCACTGAAGGTCACCTCCAACTGAACCAGTGCAGCGGGCTGTTCGCCGTACTGATGAGGTCCGAACCAGGCGATGTTCCCCGCGTACCAGCCGGTCGCCAGCGTGATCCCGAGCGCGTTCCCGCCCGGCGCCAGCAGGCCGGTCACGTCGTACGTCTGGTACTGGACGCGCTTGTCGTAATCCGTCCAGCCCGGGGCGAGCCGGTCCTCGCCGACGCGCTCACCGTTGAGGAAGACCTCGTACAGGCCGAGGGCCGTCGAGTAGAGCCTGGCCCGCGCGACGCGTCTGCGGCCCAGCCGGAACTCCCTGCGCAACTGGGTCGCGGGGGAGTAGGCCGTGACCACCTTGCCCCAGGGGCCGGAGCCCCAGCGGGCCAGTACCTTCGCGGCGGGCCAGGCGGTGTCGTCGTAGGTGGCGGAATGCCAGTCCTCCGGGGGCTCCTCGTCGGTGGTCCGCCAGCCGGCGTCGGTGACGACGGTGGTCGTACCGTCCGCGGTCGTCAGCTCCAGCGCTCCGAGAAGCCCGGCGGGGCCGGCGACGGCATTGGCCGCCGATACGGCGATCACCTGGACGCCGGGGGAGAGGCGGGACGTCACATCCACGAGGACGGGGCGCTTCCAGTTCTCGGCCGGGCCGTCCGCCTCCGTGTGCGCCACCTGCACGCCGTTCACCCGGGCGGTGAACCCGTCGTCGGCGCTCATGACGAGACGGGCCCGGGTGACCCCCTCCGGCACCTCCACCCGGCCGCGGAACCACCGGGTGGCGGCAGGGGCCTCCACGGCGGGGTCCCCTTCGGGGAACCAGATCCACGAGGCGTCGTCCAGGGCGGGCGTCCCGGTCAGCGCCGAGGGGGCCGTGATCCACCCAGCCGACCAGTCCGATGCCTCCAGCAGTCCGGTCTCCCACCAGGACGGCTCGCTCCACGCGGACGCCCGGCCGTCCGTGTCCCAGACCCGCACGGACCAGAAGTAGCGTGTGCGGGAGGCCAGCGCGGGTCCCGCGTACGGAACGAGGACGGACTGCGCGGACTCGACCTTTCCGCTGTCCCAGACGTCCGGGTCCCCGAGGCCGTCGACCGCCGTGGCCACGCGCACCTGGTAGGCGGCCTGGGCCGTGCCGGGACTGTCCGACGCTATGGGCCAGCTCAGTCGTGGACGCGGGGTGTCCAGACCCAGCGGATGGCGCACGTACTCGACGGTCGGCCCGGTGACGCGGGCGCGGCCCGCGCCCGGTACGGACGCACCGGCGGCGGGTGCGGACACCGCGGCGAGCGCGGCGGTGGCAGCGGTGGTGCTGAGCAGTCGTCTTCTGCTGATCACAACGCGGCTCCGTAACGATGCGAGGGTGAATCGTTTCAGTGCTGCGAAGCTAAGGTTGTGACCGGTCCCTGTCAAGACTTCCGGCGCGATGGGGCTGTTTCTGACTTGCTGTCCGCAAGCCTGCCGTGCGAGGCGTTGACGTCCAGTTGCGGCCGGTCTACCTTCGCTCACTGGAGGAGTTGAAACCTTTCATGTCCTGGGCCGAATGGGCCTGCCCCGGTACTGATCGTTGCGCTGTCCGGCTGACGCGGCTCAGGCCCGCCGGGGATGTGGACGAAAGGTCAGGTGTTCGCACGTCGCGGGCCTGACGGGTCCGCGACCCGCTCCTCCGTCTCAAGGGAGTACGCATGCGCCTGCGCGCCCACTGGGCACCGGCCGCCCTGTTGCTGATCGCCCCCCTGACCGGCACCACCACGGCCACGGCCGACACCGGCGAGACTCTTGTGCCGGTGCAGAAGTCGGCCCGGGCGGTGCCCGGTCAGTACATCGTCACCGTCGCCGCCGAGCAGAAGCCGGCCGCCATGGCCGAGCAGCTCGGTGTCGCCACCCTCTTCACGTACAGCAAGGTCCTGCACGGCTTCGCGGCCTCGCTGACGCCCGCTCAGCTGGAGCGGGTACGCGGCGCGGCAGGGGTCCAGGCAGTCGAGGAGAACAGCGAGGCATCCGTCTCCCCGCCCGCCGCCGAGCCGGCGGCGAAGCGGGCCGCGGCGGGGAGCTGGGGGCGGGACCGCGTCGACCAGCGGAATCTGCCGTTGGACGGCACGTACGACGTGGACGGTACGGGCCGGGGTGTGACCGCGTACATCCTCGACACCGGCATCGAGTCCGACCACAGCGAGTTCGGGGGCCGGGTGGGTGCCGGATACGACGCGATCGGCGACGGCCGCAACGGTGAGGACTGCAACGGCCACGGGACGCACGTGGCCGGGACCGTGGCCGGCGCGACGTACGGTGTCGCCTCCGCGGCCTCCCTCGTGCCGGTGCGGGTGCTCAACTGCGAGGGTTCGGGCACATGGGCCGGGATCATCGCCGGCCTCGACTGGATCGCCCGGAACGCCGAGCAGCCGGCCGTGGTCAACGCCTCCCTCGGCGGGCCCGCGTCGGCGGCGGTCGACGACGCGTTCGACGCGCTCGCGGCGGAGGGCACCCTGCCCGTGGTCGCGGCGGGCAACGAGGACCAGGACGCCTGCGACGTCTCCCCGGCGCGCGCCGGCGGTGTGCTCGCCGCGGGGGCCAGTGACGGCCGGGACCGGCAGGCGACGTTCAGCAACTGGGGCACCTGTGTCGGCCTGTACGCGCCGGGTGTGGACATCGTGTCCGCGAACCTCGGCGGCGGTTCCACGACGCTGAGCGGAACGTCCATGGCCGGCCCGCACGTCGCCGGTGCGGCCGCCCTGTACAAGGAGCAGAACCCCGACGCGACGCCGCGGGAAGTCACCGACCGGCTCGTCGGTGAGGCGACCCCGGATGTCCTGACGGGCCTCGGCTCCGGTTCACCGGACCGGCTGCTGTACACCGGCGGTCTCTGACCCCGGCCGGCTTCATGGGAGCGGGGCCCGCGATCAGCGGGCCCCGCTCTTCGTTGTGCCGTGGAGCAGGTGCTTTCCGGTGGCTTGCATTCGTGTGCAAAATTTTTACATCGTTTGCGGTGTCTTTCATGGCAGTGGACCCGGAAGGCTGTCCTCGCAAACATGCCTCGTGGCCCTCTTTTGTGCGGCCCTCGTTGCGCTCTTTCGTGTTCCGGTTTCTGCCGCAACCGTGGACGCTCTCGTTCTTCTCTGCAATTCTCTGACGGTCAAGCGCAAAACATAGCTCGGCATGTGCAGAAACCTGTGCCGACAGAGTCGAGTCTTCGGCGTCTCCCACGCCGAGGACCAAGATCGGGGACTTATGAGAGCCCAACGCTGGAGATGGCGGTGCCTTTCCGCCGTGGTCACGACCAGTCTTCTGATGATCGGATGGCCGTCGTTCACCGCCTCGGCTGCCGAGGGACCCAACATCGCCGCAGGCCGGAGCGCAGCGGCGAGCAGCGCGGGCGACGAGTACGCCGCCCGCAACGTCACGGACGGCGACCAGGGCACGTACTGGGAGGGGACGGGCGGCGCGCTGCCGCAGTGGGTGCAGACCGACCTCGGCTCCACCGCCCGGGTGGACGAGGTGAGGCTGAAGCTTCCCGCGAGCTGGGAGGGCAGGCAGCAGACCCTCTCGTTGCAGGGAAGCGCCGACGGAACCAGCTTCTCGACCCTGAAGACCTCCGCCGCGTACGCCTTCGGCCCCGCTGCCTCCAACGAGGTGCGGATCTCCTTCCCGGCCACACAGACCCGCTTCGTGCGGGTGAACATCACGGCCAACACTGGCCGGCAGAACGCCCAGCTCTCCGAGCTCGAGGTCCGCGCCGCGGGGGATTCGTCGGCGAACCTCGCCGCGGGCAGGACGCTCACCGCGAGCAGCCACACCGAGACGTATGTCGCAGCCAACGGCAACGACGGCAACCGCGCCAGCTACTGGGAGAGCAGGAACAACGCCCTCCCGCAGTGGCTCCAGGCCGATCTGGGCTCCTCGGTGCGGGTCGACCGGGTGGTGCTCCGGCTGCCGGACGGCTGGGAACAGCGGACCCAGACGCTGAAGGTCCAGGGCAGCGCCAACGGCTCGGGGTTCAGTGATCTGACGGCGTCCAAGGCGTACGCCTTCAATGCCGCGGGCGGCTGGTCGACGACGATCTCCTTCGACGCGACCACCACCCGCTACGTCCGGGTGCTCGTCACCGCCAACTCCGTCCAGCCCGCAGCCCAGCTGTCGGAACTGGAGGTCTACGGCCCCACGACCGGTGACACGCAGGCGCCCACGGTGCCCGGCGACCTGGCCTGCAGCGAGCCGTCCACCGGGCAGATCAGACTGACCTGGAAGGCGTCCTCGGACGACACCGGCGTCACCGGCTATGACATCTACGCCGGAAACACGCTGCTGACCACGGTGGCGGGGGGCGTCACCAGCTACACCGACACCCGGCCCGCCGACGAGAGCGTCTCCTACCACGTCCGGGCGAGGGACGCGGCGGGCAACGTGTCCGGCAACAGCAACACCGTCACCCGCAAGGGCGACTCGGGTGACACCCAGGCTCCCACCGCCCCCTCTGGCCTGGCCTTCACCGAGCCGTCGACCGGGCAGATCAGGCTGACCTGGACGGCCTCCTCCGACAACAAGGGCGTCACCGGCTACGACGTCTACGCCGGCAACGTGCTCCGCCGGAGCGTCGCAGGCGATGTCACCACCTGCACCGACACCCAGTCCGCGGCCACCACCGTCAGCTACGTGGTGCGCGCGAAGGACGCGGCGGGCAACGTATCCGGCGCCAGCAACACCGTGACGCGCAACGGATCGACGAACGCCGCCTCGAACCTCGCCGTCTCCCGGCCCATCACCGCGTCATCTGTGGTCCACACGTACGTCGCGGCCAACGCCAACGACAACTCCCTCACCACCTACTGGGAAGGTGTAGGCGGCAGCTACCCGAACACGCTGACCGTCAAGCTGGGAGCCAACGCCGACACCGAGAACGTCGTCGTCGGACTCAACCCCGACAGCAGCTGGGGCGCGCGCACCCAGAACATCCAGGTGCTCGGGCGGGAGCAGAACGCCACGTCGTTCACCAGCCTGGCCGCCGCCAGGGACTACGCGTTCAGTCCCGCGACGGGCAACACGGTGACGATCCCGGTCACGGCCCGGGTGGCCGACGTCCAGCTGAAGTTCACCTCCAACACCGGGTCCGGCGCCGGTCAGGTCGCCGAGTTGCAGGTGCTGGGCGCCCCGGCCCCCAACCCTGACCTTCAGGTTTCGGCCGTCACGGCGTCCCCCGCGTCGCCGGTGGAATCCGACCCCGTCACCCTGTCGGCGACCGTACGCAACACGGGTGCGGTCGCCTCTCCCGCCGGCAAGCTGGACTTCGAGCTCGGCGGGTCCAAGGTGGCAACCGCCTCCGCGGGCGCTCTCGCCGCAGGCGCTTCCGCCCAGGTCACCGCGTCCATCGGAGCACGCGACGCGGGCAGCTACACGCTCGGCGCGGTGGTCGACCCGGGGGGCGAGATCATCGAGCAGAACGAGACCGACAACCGCTTCACCGCCGCCTCCCCGCTGGTCGTGAAGCCGGTCTCCAGCTCGGACCTCGTGGCGAGCGCGGTCACGACCTCCCCGTCGGCCCCGTCGAACGGCGACACGGTCACCTTCTCCGCGACCGTGAAGAACCAGGGCTCGGTGGCATCCGCGAGCGGCAGCCACGGCATCACCCTGAGCCTGATCGACTCCAAGGGCGCCGCGGTGAAGACCCTCACCGGAGCGCACAGCGGAGCCATCGCGGCCGGCGCCACGACGGCACCCGTCTCCCTGGGCACCTGGACGGCCGCCAACGGGTCGTACACGGTGAAGGTGGTGCTCGCCGACGACGCCAACGAGCTGCCGGTGAAGCGCGCGAACAACACCAGCACGGAGTCGCTCTTCGTCGGACGCGGCGCCGACATGCCGTACGACATGTACGAGGCCGAGGACGGCGTCGCCGGCGGTGGTGCGAAGGTCGTCGGCCCCAACCGGACCGTCGGCGACATCGCGGGCGAGGCGTCCGGCCGTAAGGCGGTCACCCTCGACAGCACCGGCAACTACGTGGAGTTCACCACCCGGGCGACCACCAACACCCTGGTCACCCGGTACTCCATCCCGGACTCCGCGGGCGGCGGCGGCATCGAGTCGAAGCTGAACGTCTACGTCGACGGCACGTTCCTCAAGGCCATCGACCTCACCTCCAAGTACGCCTGGCTCTACGGGAACGAGACCGGCCCGGGCAACGACCCAGGCTCCGGCGCGCCCCGGCACATCTACGACGAGGCCAACGTCCTGCTGGGCAGGACAGTCCCGGCGGGCAGCAGGATCCGCCTGCAGAAGGACACGGCCAACACCAGCACCTACGCCATCGACTTCGTCAGCCTGGAACAGGTCACCGAGGTGGCGAACCCGGACCCGGCCACCTACACCGTGCCCGCCGGTTTCACCCACCAGGACGTCCAGAACGCCCTGGACAAGGTCAGGATGGACAGCACGGGGACCCTCAGGGGCGTCTATCTGCCGGCCGGTGACTACTCCACCTCCAGCAAGTTCCAGGTCTACGGCAAGGCCGTGAAGGTCGCCGGCGCCGGGCCCTGGTTCACCCGGTTCCGAGCCCCGCCCACGCAGGACAACACCGACATCGGGTTCCGTGCGGAGGTCAGTGCGAAGGGTTCGTCGTTCTCGGACTTCGCGTACTTCGGCAACTACACGTCCCGTATCGACGGGCCGGGCAAGGTGTTCGACTTCTCGAACGTCTCCGACATCGTGATCGACAACATCTGGAACGAACACATGGTGTGCCTCTACTGGGGTGCCAACACCGACAGCGTCACGATCAAGAACTCGCGGATCCGGAACATGTTCGCCGACGGCATCAACATGACCAACGGCTCCACGGACAACCACGTGACCAACAACGAGGCACGGGCCACGGGGGACGACAGCTTCGCGCTGTTCTCGGCGATCGACTCCGGGGGCTCGGACATGAAGAACAACGTGTACGAGAACCTCACGTCGATCCTCACCTGGCGGGCCGCGGGTGTGGCCGTGTACGGCGGTTACGACAACACCTTCCGCAACATCCTCATCGCCGACACCCTGGTGTACGCCGGGATCACGGTCAGCTCGCTGGACTTCGGCTATCCGATGAACGGGTTCGGGACCGGTCCCACAGCGATCGAGAACGTGTCGGTGGTGCGGTCCGGCGGTCATTTCTGGGGAACGCAGACCTTCCCCGGAATCTGGCTCTTCTCGGCATCGAAGGTCTTCCAGGGCATCAGGATCTCGCACGTGGACATCGTCGACCCGACGTACAGCGGAATCATGTTCCAGACGAACTACGTCGGAGGACAGCCGCAGTTCCCGATCAAGGACACGGTGCTCACCGACATCTCCATCACGGGTGCGCGCAGGAGCGGTGACGCCTTCGACGCGAAGTCGGGCTTCGGGCTCTGGGCCAACGAGATGCCGGAGGCGGGCCAGGGCCCCGCCGTCGGCGAGGTCACGTTCAACGGGCTGAAGCTCAGCGGCAACGCACAGGACGTGAAGAACAGCACCTCCACCTTCAAGATCAACAGCAACCCGTAAGGGTCCGGAGGCGGCGCAGCGGGGTGTTTCCCGGGGTCCGGAGGGGGCTCGGGAGGCACCCCGCCCTGCGTAACCGCTTGCGGTGAGAAGTTCGCCTCTTGCGTCCAGTGAGCCCCAGTGCGACGGCGCCCGTTCCTACGAGGGGGTGGCTGATGGCTGACCGGAAAGGTCGGCGGGCCAGGATCGGTCCGTCCGAGCCGCGCAGGGGCGTGCCGTGGAGGCGTGCGGTCGACTTGCCCGGCACTTCATCACATGCGGAATGCTGTCGAACATTTACAAAGACTGCGCGATATATTGCGCTCGCTTGTCCTCGATGGTTGAGTGTGCCGCGCCCCGGCAGACAGTCGGCCGAGGCCTTCCGCGCTCATGCCCGAAGGGGACCACCGATGAGAAGTGCTGGGTTTCGCCGTACCCGCCGTGCCTCCGCTGCCGCCGTCGTCACCGCGCTCGCCCTGACCGCCCTTGCCTCCTGCGGCACGAGCAGCAGCGGCGACGGGAACGACGACTCCGGCGGCGGATCGTCCGATCCGTCGGCGCCGCTCGACCCGAAGGCGAAGGTGACGCTGTCGATCGACTGCATGCCGCCGGCCGCGAAGGCCGCGGAACTGCGCGAGTGGAACGAGGACGTCAGGACGTTCAACAAGAAGTACCCGAACGTCAGGATCAACGGGAAGTCGACGCCCGGCCAGTGCCTGGAACCGCCGCGCTTCACGGCCATGCTCAAGGGCAAGTCGCAACCGGACGTGTTCTACGCCTACTTCACCGACCTCCAGCAGGTGCTGGACAACGACGGCGCCGAGGACATCTCCGCCTACGTCAACGACACCTCCGTGCCGGCACTCAAGGACATCCAGCCCCAGGTGCTCGACGTCGCCCGCAAGGACGGCAAGCTCTACGCGCTGCCGACGTCCAACTACACCATGGGCCTCATGATCAACCGGAAGCTGTTCACGCAGGCCGGGCTGAATCCCGACACCCCGCCGTCGACCTGGGAAGAGGTCCGCGCCGCGAGCAAGAAGATCGCGGCGCTGGGGAAGGGCATCGCCGGTTTCGGTGAGTACAGCGCCGGCAACAACGGCGGCTGGCACTTCACCGCCGCACAGTACGGCCTCGGCGGCGACGTCGTGGACGCGAGCGGCAAGAAGGCGGCGTTCAACGACGACAAGGGCAGGCAGGTCCTCCAGCAGCTGCACGACATGCGCTGGGAGGACGACAGCATGGGTCGGACCCAGCTGCTCAAGTGGGGCGACCTGCAGAAGCAGATAGCCACCGACAAGCTCGGCATGTTCCTCGCCGCGCCCGACGACATCACCTACATGGTGCAGCAGCTGGGCGCGAAGTACGAGAACTTCGGCATGGGCCCGATGCCCGGCGCCGAGGGCACACTCTTCGGCGGTAACAACTACATGGTCAAGAAGGGCAGTTCGCCCGACAAGATCAAGGCAGCCGTCGCCTGGCTGAACTTCCAGAACCTGACTCCGAAGGCGGGGCAGTTCGACTGGGGCCGCAGGAAGGCCGACAACCTCCCGGTCGGACTGCCGCAGCCCAACTTCTTCCTCGGCGCGAGCAAGGCGGCGGACGACGCCGAACGGGTCGCCAACGCCACCATGCCCGTCGAGAACTTCAAGGCGTTCATGGACAACCCCGTCCAGGGCAAGGCCGAGCCGCCGAAGGCCCAGGAGATCTACAAGATCCTCGACAACGCGATGTCCGCGGTCCTGACCAACGAGGACGCCGAGATCGACAAGCTGCTCGACACCGCCGAGCAGCAGGTCAACCAGGTCCTGGCCAACCAGTAGCGGGCGCGCGGAGGCCGGGCCGGGCGGGCCCGGCCCCGCATCCGGACCGTCCGTCCGCGAGCGAACGCACCGGCACCGAGGAGAGACCATGTCGGCCCCCACCCTGTCCACCGGGAAGGCGAGCGCACCGCCACCCGGGCACCACCCACGCCCCACCGGGCCGGATACTGCCCGCGAGGAGTTCGTGCGCGCCGTGCGCCGCAACATCACGGCGCACGGATTCCTGATCGGAGCCGTCCTCTGTTTCTCCTTCTTCTCCTGGTATCCCATGGTCAGGGAATTCGTCCTGGCCTTCCAGAAGACCGAGGACGGCAGGACGACGTGGGCCGGCTGGTCCAACCTGACCTACGTCTTCAACGACCCCGCGTTCTGGCAGGCATGGCGCAACACCCTGCTCTTCACCGTCCTCGCGCTTCTGCTGGGCTTCGTGGTCCCGTTCGCCGTCGCCGTCGTGCTCAACGAGTTCCGGCACGCGCAGGGATATCTGCGCCTGCTCGTCTACCTGCCCGTCATGCTGCCGCCGGTCGCCTCCGTCCTGCTCTTCAAGTACTTCTACGACCCCGGCTACGGGCTCTTCAACCGCATCCTGGAATTCCTCCATCTGCCCACCCAGCAATGGCTCCAGGACCCCGGCACCTCCATGCTCTCCGTCGTCATCGCCTCCACCTGGATGAACATGGGAGGGGCCACCCTGATCTACCTCGCCGCCCTCCAGGGCATCCCGGGGGAGCTGTACGAGGCTGCCGAGCTCGACGGCGCGGGGCTGCTCCGCAAGGTCTGGCACGTCACCATCCCGCAGACCCGGCTGATCCTGTCGCTCCTGCTGCTCATGCAGATCATCGCGACGATGCAGGTGTTCACCGAGCCGTTCCTGCTCACCAACGGCGCCGGCCCCGAAGGCTCCACCACGACCGTCGTCTACCTCATCTACCAGTACGCCTTCAACTTCAACAACTACGGCGGAGCGGCGGCCCTCGGCCTCCTCCTGCTGGTGGTTCTCGCGGGGTTCTCCGCGGTGTACGTACGCCTCAGCCGCAGCAGCGAAGACTAGGACGGGAGCACGACGATGGCATCGAACACGCTTGTCTCCCGGCGCGGACCCGGTGGACCCGGCGGCCGCAGGACCCGCCGCCGGGACGCCGACCAGGGCCGCCAACGGACCCTGATCTCACCGGCCCAGCTCGGCCGGCCCCGGGGCAAGGCGGTCTACTGGATCGTCTTCACCCTGGTGGCAGTCGCCTTCACCCTGGTGTTCCTCGGCCCCCTGTACTGGATGGTCACCGGCGGTCTCAAGACCGCCCAGGAGGTCGTACAGAGCCCGCCCACCGCGTTCCCCTCCTCGGTCCACACGGAGAACTACTCCCAGGCGTGGACCGTGATGGACCTGGCCCAGCTGCTCTTCAACACCCTCTACTACGCGTTCGGGGCACTCGCCTTCCAGCTCGTCCTCGACGTGGCCGCCGCCTACTCGCTGTCCAAGCTGCGGCCGGTGCTCGGCAAGGCCATCCTCGGCATGATGCTCGCCACCCTGATGATCCCGGCGACCGTCCTCGTCGTACCGCAGTACCTCACGGTCCTCGACGTGCCGATCTTCGAGCGCAACCTCCTGAACTCGCCCTGGGCGATCTGGCTGCCGTCGGTCACCAACGCCTTCAACATCTTCCTGCTGAAGCGGTTCTTCGACTCCATCCCGGGGGAGCTCCTCGACGCCGCGGCCATCGACGGCGCCTCATCCCTGCGCACCCTGCGCTCCATCGTCCTGCCGATCTCGCGGCCGATCCTCGGCGTCGTGTCCATCTTCGCGGTGGTCGGAGTCTGGAAGGACTTCCTCTGGCCCATGCTCACCCTGCCGGACCCGGGCAGGCAGACCCTCAACGTCGGCATCTACTCGCTGTCCAACGGGGTGCCGCAGAACGTCCTCATCGCCGCACTCACCATCGCGTCCGTCCCGACGCTGCTCATCTTCCTGCTCTTCCAGCGCAACATCATGGGCGGTCTCACGGCGGGCGGCCTGAAGGGCTGACGTCACCCCGGACCACCGCCTCCCACCAGCACTCCGCCGCCGGCCCTTGCATCGCACGCCCCGCGCCCGGGCCGGGGGCGGAGCACCACCTGCCCGAAAGGAACGCCACGTGGCAGCCATCCGTCCGACCGAGGCCACCGCACCGTGGTGGCGCGACGCCGCCATCTACCAGATCTACGTACGCAGCTTCGCCGACGGCGACGGAGACGGCACCGGCGACCTCGCGGGAGTACGGGCCAAGCTGCCCTACCTGGTCGAACTGGGCGTCGACGCGCTGTGGTTCACCCCCTGGTACCTCTCACCGCTGGCCGACGGCGGCTACGACGTGGCCGACTACCGGGTCATCGACCCCGCCTTCGGCCACCTCGCCGAGGCGGAGAAGCTCATCGCCGAGGCCCGTGCGCTGGGCATCCGCACCGTCATCGACATCGTCCCCAACCACGTCTCCGACCGGCACAGCTGGTTCGCGGCGGCGCTGGCCGCCGCACCCGGCAGCCCCGAGCGCGAGCTCTTCCACTTCCGGGCGGGACGCGGCGCCCACGGGGAGATCCCGCCCAACGACTGGGTCTCCGAATTCGGCGGCACCCCGTGGACCAGGACCGACGACGGCCAGTGGTACCTGCACCTGTTCGCCCCCGGGCAGCCCGACCTCAACTGGGCGCACCCGGCGGTCCGCCAGGAGCACGAGGACGTGCTGCGCTTCTGGTTCGAGCGCGGCGTGGCCGGCGTAAGGATCGACTCGGCGGCCCTGCTCGCCAAGGACCCCGCCCTGCCCGACTTCGTCAAGGGAACCGACCCCCACCCGTACGTCGACCGCGACGAACTCCACGACATCTACCGCTCGTGGCGGGCCATCGCCGACCGCTACGACGGCATCTTCGTCGGCGAGGTCTGGCTTCCGGACTCCGAGCGCTTCGCCCGCTACCTCCGGCCCGACGAGCTGCACACCGCCTTCAACTTCAACTTCCTGGCCTGCCCCTGGGACGCCGGACTGCTGCGCTCGGCGATCGACGACACGCTCGCCGAGCACGCCCCGGTGGGAGCCCCCGCCACCTGGGTGCTGTGCAACCACGACGTGACCCGCACGGTCACCCGCTACGGACGCGAGGCGACCGGCTTCGACTTCGCGGCCAAGGTCTTCGGCACGCCGACCGACCTGGAGCTCGGCACCCGCCGGGCACGGGCGGCCGCCCTGCTCTCGCTGGCTCTGCCGGGCGCCGTCTACCTCTACCAGGGCGAGGAGCTCGGACTGCCGGAGGCCGACATCCCCCGCGAGCGGATCCAGGACCCCATGCACCTGCGCTCCGGAGGCGTGGACCCGGGGCGCGACGGCTGCCGGGTGCCCCTGCCCTGGTCCGCCGGCGAGCCGTACGCGGGCTTCGGGTCCCTCACGGAACCCTGGCTGCCGCAGCCCGCGTCGTGGGCCTCGTACGCCGCGGACGAGCAGGCCGCCGATCCCGGTTCCATGCTCACCCTCTACCGTGCGGCGCTGCGACTGCGCAGGGGCGAACCCGGCTTCGCCGCCGCCCCCGGCGGGACCGCCGACGGCCGGCTCGACTGGCTCCCCTCGTCACCGGGCGTCCTCGCGTTCGCGCGGACCCACGGCCTGATCTGCGTCGTCAACCTCTCCGGGGGCCCGGTCGCGCTGCCCGGTCATGACGAGATCCTGCTGACCAGTGGCCCGCTGGACGACGCAGGTCTGCTGCCCGACGACACCGCGGCCTGGCTGCGCGAGGAGCAATAGCGGGGGAGCGGAGGCTGCGGCACAGTGGTCGTATGGATGATCTCAACGCTCTCGCCGACGAGCACCTGGCCGCAGCCCGGGCCGACGCGCACGGACGCAGCGCACATCTGCTGCTGCGCCTGGCGCCACTGCGGCAGACGGTGATCGCGCTCACCGAGGGGTCCGCCCTCGACGAGCACAACGCGCCGCCCGCCGCCTCGCTCCAGGTGCTGCGCGGAGCGGTACGGCTCACGGCGGGATCCGGGGACGTGGATCTCGTGGCGGGCGCACTGCACCCCATTTCGCAGGAGCGGCACGGGCTGCTGGCCCTTGAGGACGCGGTGGTGCTGCTCACCGCCGTGAACGACTGAACGGCCGAGCCGACCCGGGAGTACACCCGCGGGACCGAGGCATGAGAGAAAGGGAGGAAGCCGGGGACGTCCGCGCAGGCAGGACGGCGCCCGGCTCATCCGCTTTTCCTACGTCCCACGGAGATTCCGCGTGCTCAGCAGGACCGACACACCCCTCGCGGAACGGACCCCGCCGGCGTGCGGGCACGGCGCGGCGACCGGGCGATGGCGCACCGCCCTGCGGCGGACCCCCGTCTCGCTGTGGAACGACGACCTCTCCGACTGGGCGGCCGCCCTCACCTACTACGCCATCCTCGCGCTGCTCCCGGCGCTCCTGGTGACCGTCTCCGTCATCGGCCTGGCCAACCCCGGCGCGACCGACGCCCTGATCGCCGACATCACCGCCATCGCGCCGGCCGAGTCCGGCACGGCCCTGCGCCGTCCCCTGGAGGCGGCGACCCATGAACGCACCGCGGTCTGGCTCCTCGTCGCCACGGGAAGCGTGAGCGCCGTGTGGTCCGCCTCCAGCTATCTGGCGGTCTTCCGGCGGGCGATGCACGCCATGCACGACGTGAAGGACACCAGGCCGCCCCTGCGCCAGGCGCCCATCATCGTGGCCACGGCCGTCGGACTCCTCGTCCTTCTGATGGCGAGCGCCTTCGCCCTGGTGCTCACCGGACCGCTGGCGCGCTGGCTCGGACGCAGTGCGGGCCTGGCACAGGCCGGCGAGGCCCTCTGGGCTGGCCTCAAATGGCCCGTGCTGCTCTGCCTGGTCGTCCTCCTCATCGTGGTCCTCTTCAGCACGGGTCCGCGCTCCGCGCGAGGCGTGCGCAAGGGGCTGCCCGGTGGTGTGCTCGCCGCGTTCCTGTGGCTGGTCGCCTCGGCCGGGTTCGCGCTGTACGCGACCCACATCGGCAGCTACAGCCGGCTGTACGGCTCGCTGGCCGGCCTGGTCGTCTTCCTGATCTGGATCTGGTTCACCAATCTCGCGCTCCTGGCAGGTGCCCAGTTCAACGTCGAACTGGCCCGCACGGAGGTCCGTCGGCAGAGCGAAGCGCCCTGAGGCCTCCGGGCCCTTGTGGGAGCGCTCCCAGGCGGGGACGATGGAGCGATGAACCGGACCGCTTCCGTGCGCCCCTACCGCCCCGCAGACCGGGAGGCCCTGGCGGACATCTGCGTCCGCACGGCCGACAACGGCGGCGACAGCACGCACCTGTACCCCGATCCCGGACTCATGTCCGCGCTGTTCGCCGAGCCCTACGCACACCTCGAGCCGGAGCTGGCCTTCGTCCTGGACGACGGCTCCGGCCGCGCGGTCGGCTACGTCCTGGGAACCGCGGACACGACGTCGTTCGCGGAGGCGTTCCGCACGGTCTGGCTTCCCCGGGTGACGGAGCGCTTCCCCGAGCCCGAGGGCGAGCCCAGGACGCTCGCCGAGGAGATGACGCGCCTTCTGCACCGCCCCGAGCGCATGATCCTTCCGGAGCTGGCCGCGCACCCCGCGCACCTGCACATCGACCTGTTGCCGCCGTGGCAGCGCAGGGGCTACGGCCGGGAGCTGATGGGAGCCTTCCTGGGCGCCCTGCACCGGCAGGGCGTCCAGGCCGTGCACCTGTCCATGCTCACGGCGAACCTCCCGGCCAGGGCCTTCTACGACCGGCTCGGATTCCGGGTGATCGACGTTCCCGACCCCGGGCCGCTCACCTATCTGGGGCGCTCCACGGCGGGTGTGCGGCCGACGGGCTGGGCAGGTAGTGGGGGGCGAGCCAGGGAGAGGGCCCGGGCCGCCGGTTCGGAGGGGTGAGCGACATGACGGAGCAGAGCGCGTGGAGTTTCACGGACGACCGGGGCCGGCCGGCCACGGCGGACCGCCGGCCGGCCCGGGTGCTCGCATACGTCCAGGCCGGAGCGACGCTGTGGGACCACGGGATACGCCCCGAGGGAATCTTCGGCTCCGGGCACGACGGGTCGGAGCCCGACCGGGCGAAGACGGGCACGCTCCCGCTGGACGCCGTGGACTACCGGGGCGCGGGCGACGACCTGGACGTCGACACGCTGTTGCGCGGCAAGCCCGATCTGGTCGTCGCGGTCAGCTACGGCCACGGCCGGCTCTACGGGCTCGACCCGGACACGGCCAAGCACCTGGAGGAGCGCGTCCCGGTCGTCGTCATCGACGTGGGGCAGGCGCGCACCCTCGCCCGGGTCACCGGGCGGTTCGCCGAGCTCGCCGTCTTGCTGGGCGGCGCACCGGACCCTGGCGCCGCGGGTGACCTGCACGCCGCCCGCGAGCGGCTCCGTGCCGCAGCCCGTGCCACTCCCGGCGCTCCCGCGGTGGCGGCCCTCTCGCCCGCGAGCCAGGAACAGGCCTATGCCGCCCGCCCCCGGATGTGGCCCGAGCTGCGTGTCCTGGCCGAGCTGGGCGTCAGCGTCGTGTCCCCGCCCGAAGGGCCAGGCGTCAACTGGGCCACCGTCGGCTGGGCGGAAGCGGCAGCCATGGAGCCCCGCATCGTCCTGACGGACGTCCGGGCCAACGCGTTGCCGCTCGACGAGATCGCAGCCCCCGCCTGGGAAGCCGTCCGGCAGCGCACGAGGACCGTGCCGTGGAACCCGGAACCCCTGTGCAGCCCGCAGGCCCACGCGCGTTTCCTCGGGCTCGTGGCGGAGGCGCTGGAGGCAACGGCGAGCGGCTGAACGGGCCTCCCCGGGAACATCCGGCGAAGGGCCTGTCCGCCGCTGCTCCGTACGGACGCCCCGGTTCGCGCCCGTCCCCGCCGTTCGGGACGCTGGGCCGAAGCGGGATGCGAGATGCCCGTAACCCCCAGGAGCAGACATGCAACAGGACAAGCACCCCTCGTACGGTCCCGTGGTCTTCCGTGACCGCTCGGCCGGGTACGCCTTCCTGACCCGGTCCACCGCGTCGAGCGAGCAGTCGATCGACTGGGACGACGGCAACAGCTATCCGGTCATCGACGTCGAGATCTCCGCCGAGAGCCACCCGTTCTTCACGGGCGAGGCGAGGGTGGTCGACACCGAGGGCCAGGTCGCGAAGTTCGAGCGGCGCTTCGGTGACGAAGGGCAAGGGGGCACCTGAGACCCGGGCCCGGCCGGGCCCGCGCACCGGGCAGAATCGGCGGCACCGTGTCCCGGCACGGCCGTCCCCCACCGGGACGCTCCGCCCGCGTCCTTCAGGAGCCGCGCACCCCATGCCCGACAACCCCGTCCTGCTGGTCATCGGCGAATGCGTCGCCGACATCGTCCGGCTGCCGGGCACGCCGGACCGGGTCCATCCCGGCGGCAGCCCCGCGAACGTCGCGTACGGTCTGGCCCGGCTGGGCCGGGCCACCACCCTGGTCACCCAGCTCGGCCCGGACTCCGGAGGGCGGCTGATCGGGGGTCATCTGGCCTCGGCCGGCGTGCGGGTCCTGACGGACGGGAGCGATGCGCCCACCCCGGCCGCCACGGTCGACCTCGACGAAGCGGGCCGCGCCGCCTACACGTTCGAGATCACCTGGACGCTGGGGCAACCGGAGCAGCCGGTGGAGCCGCCCCGGCACGTCCATACCGGGTCCGTCGCCACCGCTCTGGAGCCCGGCGCGGAAACCGTCATGGACCTCGTCCGGTCCTTCCGGGCGGCGGCGACCGTCAGTTACGACCCCAATGTGAGGCCCGCGCTGATGGGCGACCACGCCGCTGCCGTGCGCCGCGCGGAACGCTGTGTCGCGCTCAGTGACGTCGTCAAGGCCAGCGACGAGGACCTGCGATGGCTGTACCCGGACGAGGCCCCGGAGCAGGCCGCCGCGCGGTGGCTGCGCTCGGGGCCGGCGGTGGTCCTGGTCACCAGGGGCGCCGAAGGGGCACTGGCACTCCTGCCGGCCGCGACGCTGAGCATCGCCGGGCCGGGCGTCCGGGTCGCGGACACCGTGGGGGCGGGCGATGCCTTCATGTCCGGCACGCTGCACGCCCTGGCCTCGTACGGACTCCTCGGCGAGCGGGGCCGTGCGGGGCTGCGCTCCCTGGACACCGCCGTCCTGGGCGACGTGCTGCGCCACGCCGTGGCCTCGGCCGCCGTGACCGTCGGGCGGGCCGGTGCCCTGCCTCCGGACGAGGCGGAACTGGCAGCGGCCCTGAGGGGCACGCCGGTCCCGGAGGAGTAGCGCGGCCAGGGTGTCCTCGCCCGTACCACGGTCGTTGATTTCGTTATGACCGTGACCCTTACCGACACCCTCCCACCGTCCACCACCGAACTGCTGACCGGCGTCCTCCTCGGTCCGGACCATCGCCGCGAACACGGATTCTGGCAGCGGCTGATCAGCACAGAACCGTTCCGCCGCCCTGCCGGGGGGACGCCCGAAGAGCGGCTGGAACTCGCCTACGACCGGTTGCGGATCCTGAACCGCTCCCTCGACAGCGGAGCACGCCTCGCCGCCGACCCACGCGCACTGGCCTCCCTGCACGCCTGGCTCGGCCCGGTGGACCCCGCCCTGACCACCGTGGCGGGCATCCACTACAACCTCTTCCTGGGCAGTCTCCTGGACCACGACCGCGTCGGCCGCCGTGATCTGTCGGACTATCTGACGATGCGGCGGATCGGCACCTTCCTCTGTACGGAGTTGGCGCACGGCAACGACGCCTCGGCCATGGAGACCACCGCGACGTACGACCGTGAACGGGACGGCTTCGTCCTGCACACCCCGAACGCGGGCGCGCAGAAGTTCATGCCCAACACCAGTCCGGCGGGCGGAGCGAAGTCCGGACTCGTGGCCGCCCGCCTGGTGGCCGACGGATCGGACCACGGGGTGCGCCTCTTCCTGGTGCCGCTCACCGACGACAGGCAGGCGCTGCCGGGCATCCGGGTACGGCGGCTGCCCGCCCGGATGGGCAGCCCGGTGGACCACTGTCTGACATCCTTCGACCGGCTCTTCGTGGCGCGGGACGCCCTGCTGGGTTCCGGGGAGGAGGACGAGGACGAGGAGGGCTACGCCCCGGGAGAGTTCCGGACCGGGCCCGGGGACAGGAGGCGGCGCTTCCTGACCTCGATCGGACGGGTCGTCCCCGGCCGGATCTCCATGAGCGCCTGTGCGGCCGGATCGGCACGGGCGACCCTGGCCGTCGCCGTGCGCTACGGGGGCCACCGGCTGATCTCCGGAACCCGGGGTGCGCCGCCAGTGCCGGTCAACGCCCACCGGACCCATCACGGACCGCTCGCCTCGGCCATGGCCACCGTCTTCGCCATGAGTCTCCTGTACCGCAGGGCACACGAGCGGTGGGAAGCCTGTACGGACGACGAGGAACGGTCGGACGCGGTCAGGCTCGTCGATGTCGCCAAGGCGTGGATCACCTGGCGGGCCCGTGACGTCATCGTCGAGAGCCGTGAACGCTGCGGCGCACAGGCGCTGCTGGAGAACAACGGCATGACCGAACTGGTCACGGGCGTCGAGGGGGCCATCACCGCGGAGGGCGACAACACCGCCCTGTACACCAAGGCGGCCGCCGACATGCTCTTCGCGGCGGAGCCCGGCGGCGAGGACCCCGCGGACGGTGTCCCCCGCACCGGTGACCTGACCGACCCGCGCTTCCTGGGAGGGCTCCTCGCCTCGGTCCAGGACATCTGGTTCGCCCGTGCCAGGGCCCGCCTGCTGCGAGCGCCCGACGCCGACACCCTCGGGCAGTGGAACGCGGCCTCGGGCCCGGCCCTGCGCGGGGTGGATGCCTACGCGCACCGGCAGGCCGCCGAGGCGTACGCCGAGGCCCGGGCAGCGCTGCCCGAGGGCGCCGCGAGGGACCGGCTGGGGGAGCTGGAGCGGCTGTTCGCCGTCGAGTGGGTGGCCCGCAACAGCGGCGACCTGCTGGCCGCGGGCTTCCTGAGCGGTGATCAGGTCGAGGCTCTCGCCGAAACAGCCGAGGACCTGGTCGCGGCCGTTGCCGCGAACGCCCGGCAACTGGCCGATTCCTTCGCCCTGCCCGAGGAACTGCTCGCCGACTGGCCGATCGCCGGACCCGGTTACGCGAACGCCTACGACGATCCCGAGGGCCCTTGGAACACCGGTCAGGGGGACGCCCGATGAGCGGCCCACGAGGGGACCGGAGCATGTGCGGCCGTATCGGCGAGCGACTGGAGGCGCTGGGTCTGCGCACCGTCCTGCTGGCCTACTGGGGTACCACGTCCGTGCTCGCACGCCGGGGCGGGAAGCCGCGGACGGACGGCGGCGAATCGGTTCGCCCCAAGGGCTGACCCGCCCGGCAGCCGGCCGGTACGGAGGGAAGACGCCCCCGCCGTACCGGCGACGGCCCCCCAGGGAGCCGAAACGCCGCGTGATAGCTTGCAGACGCCAGTCACACTCCACGTGGAGTCAGGGAATCCGGTGCGAATCCGGAGCTGACGCGCAGCGGTGAGGGGGACGGGCGGGGCCACGGCCACTGGGGCACCTTCGGGTGCACCGGGAAGGCGCCCCGTCCGGACGAACCCGAGTCCGAAGACCTGCTGGCACCCGCTTCCGTACCGGGAGCGGGCCACCGTAGCGGGCTTCGCGCAAGAGCCCAGAGACGCCGAGGACTCCGTGCCGCCCATAGCCAGCACCGTACGCCGAACCGCCCTGACCGTCGCGGGACTTGTCGTCCTGACCGCCTGCGGCGGAGGGGTGAGCTCGTCAGCCGGCGACGCAGCCGACCGCGCCGCCGAAGGCTACCCCGTGACGCTGAAGAACTGCGGCCGCACAGTCACCGTCGACTCGGCCCCGCGTCACGCCGTCTCCCTCAACCAGGGATCGACGGAGATCCTGCTCTCCCTCGGCCTCGCCGACCGTCTCGACGCCACCGCGACCTGGACGGACCCGGTGATGAAGGGCCTGGAGAAGGACGAGGCCACGGTGCCCCGCATCGCCGGGAACCAGCCCTCCTCCGAGAAGGTCCTCGCCGAGGAACCCGACTTCGTCAGTGCCTCCTTCGAATCGACCCTCGGCAGGGGCGGTGTGGCGTCCCGCGACCAGTTCGAGGAGCTGGGCGTTCCGACGTACCTCTCACCCACCGACTGCGCGGGCAAGGACAACACCGGCAGTGGTGACGGCGCCCGCACCGAGCGTCTGACCATGGACGCCGTCTACGGCGAAGTGCGCGACCTCGCCGAGGTGTTCGGCGTCCCGGAGCGGGGCGAGAAGCTGGTCACCGGTCTCAGGGACCGCATCGACAGGGCTACCGCGGACGTCGACGCGTCCGACGCCACCCTGCTCTACTGGTTCGCCAATGCCGAGGCCCCCTACCTCGCCGGCTGCTGCGGTGCCCCGGGCATCATCACCGAGGAGCTCGGCGCCGAGAACGTCTTCGACGACGCGAAGGAGGAGTGGCCCCAGATCAACTGGGAGACGGTCGCCGACCGCAACCCCGACGTGCTCGTCATCGGTGATCTGACCCGTAGGTCGCAGACCGCCGAGAGTGCCGGGAAGAAGATCGAGTTCCTGGAGTCCAACCCCGCCACGAAGAATCTCGACGCCGTCCGGCACAAGCGGTACGTCCTCCTCAGCGGCCAGGCCATGAACCCGACCATCCGGACCGTCGAGGGCGTGGAGCGAGTCGCCGAGGGGCTGCGCTCGTTCGGACTCGCGGGGTGACGAGGACCGACCACACTCCGGACGTACGCGCGGAGCCGCCGCCGCCTGCCCCGACGGCAGCCGGAGCCCGGATCCTCCGCGACGGCCTCCTGTGGAGCGCCGGGGTCGCGCTGCTGCTGCTGTCCGTCGCGGTCGCCGTCACGATCGGACCCGCCCGCATCTCGGTCCCCGACGTCTGGTCGGCGGTGGCCTCGCACCTCGGTCTCGGCGAAGGGCGTCTGACGCCGATCCGGGACGGGATCATCTGGAACCTGCGCATGCCCCGCACCCTGCTCGCAGCGGTCTGCGGGGCCGGGCTCGCGGTGTGCGGCACCGTGATGCAGTCGCTGCTGCGCAATCCGCTCGCCGACCCCTTCGTCCTGGGCGTCTCCTCGGGGGCGTCCACCGGAGCGGTCGTGGTCGTGGTCCTCGGCGTCGGCGGGGGAGCGGTCTCGATCTCGGGCGGTGCCTTCATCGGCGCCCTGTGCTCCTTCGCCCTCGTCCTGCTGCTCAGCCACACCCTGGGCGGATCGACCGACCGGGTCGTGCTCTCCGGTGTCGCGGCCATGCAGCTCTTCTCCGCGCTCACCTCCTTCGTCGTGATGACCGCCGCCGACGCCGAGCAGACCCGGGGCGTGCTCTTCTGGCTGCTCGGCTCGCTGAGCGGGGTCGGCTGGAGCGACGTGTGGATGTGCTCCGCCGTGCTGGCCGTGACCCTGCTGACCTGCCTCGGCCATGCCCGTACGCTCGACGCCTTCGCCTTCGGCCGGGACGCCGCCGCCTCCCTCGGGGTGCATGTTGCCCGCACCCGGATCGTGCTGCTCTGCACGACCGCCCTGCTGACCGCCGCCCTCGTCAGCTCCGCGGGCGCCATCGGCTTCGTCGGCCTCGTCCTGCCCCACGCCGCCCGGGCGCTGACGGGTTCGGGGCACCGCAGGCTGCTGCCGGTGACCGCGCTCGCCGGAGCCGTGTTCCTGGTCTGGGTCGACACCCTGGCCAGAACCGTCCTCGACCCGCAGGAGGTGCCCGTCGGTGTGGTCACCTCCCTCATCGGGGTACCCGCCTTCGTCCTCGTCCTCCACCGCACACGGAGGAGCACATGAACCGGGAGAAGCGGGGAACAGACGCTCCCGGAGACGGACTGCGTGCCACGCGGGTCAGCAGGGAGGCCGGCGGGCGGATCATCCTCGACGGGGTGAGCGTCGCACCGCCGCCCGGCACCACGGTCGGACTCCTGGGGCCGAACGGCTCCGGCAAGACCACGCTGCTGCGCGTGATGGCCGGCGTACTCGCCGCCGGTGCGGGCGTCGTCACCCTCGACGGCCGCACACTCGCCGAGACCGGCCGGCGGGCCGTCGCCCGACGTGTGGCCGTCGTCGACCAGCACGCGGTCACCCAGGTCGACCTCAGCGTCCTCGACGTCGTACGCCTCGGCCGCATCCCGCACCGGCGCGCCTGGTCCGCGTCCGGCCCCGAGGACGAGGACGCCGTGCGCGAGGCTCTGGCGCGCACCGGGCTCGCCGACCGTGCCGCGCAGTCCTGGCACACCCTGTCCGGTGGAGAACGCCAGCGGGTCCAGATCGCCCGCGCTCTCGCCCAGCAGCCGCGTGAACTCCTGCTGGACGAACCCACCAACCACCTGGACATACAGCACCAGCTGGAGCTGCTTGCCCTGGTCGCCGCGCTGCCCGTGACCGCGGTGGTCGCGCTGCACGACCTCAATCTGGCCGCGATGTTCTGCGACCGGGTCACGGTCATGAAGGACGGCCGCGTGGTGGCCGGCGGAACGCCCTCGGAAGTGATCACCGAGGAACTCATCGCCGATGTCTACCGGGTACGCGCGGTGGTGACACCGGAGGGACCGGACGGGCGCCCTTCGGTGCGGTTCCTGCCGGGAGAAGCCGTCCACGGACGGCCGGAGCACGACGAGAGGGCGGGCCCGTGAACCGCCCGGGACCGCCCCTCGCTTCTGTCGTGCGGCCTCTTCGCCGCTGTGGGAGGGGTCAGCGACGACGTCCCTGGCCGAACTCGCCGCCCATGTCCTTGCCGCTGCCCGTGTCCTTGCCGTCCGCGTAGTCGATCTTCTCCTTGCGGACCTCGGCGGAGACTTCCTTCTGTTCGGTGACCCTGCTGGTTTCGAGACGGACCCGCTCCACGGGGACCGCCTCCTTGCGGACGGTGGCGCGTTCGGCGTGGAGGGTGACTTCGACGTCCTGTTCGCCGAGGTCGGTCGTCCCCTTCGTGCCCATGCCCTTGTCGCCCGGCTTCAGAGGCTCGCGCACCACGCGTACCTCCTCGTGGGACACCGGCACCGTCCGCGTGACGTTCTCGGTCACGACGTACTTGTGCAGGCGTGCCGTACCGCTCTCGTACTCCTCCGTGCCGACCTGGAGCTGCTCCTCGGACCGGACCATCTCGTCACGGCCGCCGGCACCCGCGGCGGACCGCTCGGCTCCGGCTCCGGCGAGCGGGCGGGACGTGGAGGAGGCCTCCGTGTCGCGGTGCCTGCCCGAGCCGGCACCGGTGGTGCCCATGCCGGCACCGGTGCCCGCTGTGGTCCCGGTGGCCTTGGTCCGGTCGGCGGGAGTGGTACCGGCCGCACCGGCAGCGCCCGCGGCACCCATGGCTGCCGTTCCGGTGCCGGACGCCGTGCGCGCGTCGCCGCCCGCTCCGGCTCCCTTCCTCGTCATCCCGTAGTGCCGGTAGAGCTCTTCCTCCTCGGATACGGAGAGGTGCGCGTCCGCGTCCACCCTGGGGGCTTCCTTGACGCGGTCCTTCGGATGAGAGATGTGCAGGTCCGAGCCCACGCGGCGGGCTCCGGCCAGCGGAACGAAGCTCTCCTTCATGCCGAACATGCCGGTCTTGCAGGTGATCCAGTCGGGCTTGCCGGTGTCGTCGTCGACGTACACCCGGCCCACAGTGCCGACCTTCTCACCGTCGCTGTCGTAGACGGTCAGACCGTCGAGTTCTCCGGAATCCGTGAAACCGTCAGCGGCTCCCATGGCCGATTCCTCCTCGCCCGGGCGCGTCCTGTGGGTGGGTCCACCAGGGGTGGCGCGTCCGGTCTCCATCGCGCCTCAGCCGGATGGACGCTGCAACTTCCCGGCCTGGGCGCTGAGCGGCCCAGAACACCGGGGCGGGGCGGTGGCCCCGTTCCACGCCCTTATCGGTCCGCCACACGCGTTACGCCATTCGGGTGAGCACCCGCCCGGGTGCGCCGGACGTGCGGACCTGGCCCGCCCGTATGATCGACGCGCCGCTGCCGACCGCCGGCAGGCATGTCAGGGGGTGCGCCATCGGATCCGTGGGCATCCGTCCGCCCCGGCAGCGTGGTGAGCTGCTGCAGCGGCGCGAGGACGGTCTCGGACTGCACCACCTGGTCTGGCGCCTCGGACCCGGCTGGCGCGTGTGCAGCAGCGCCGTGCTCGGCGGCGGGCTCGGCCCGCGCGCCTGGATCCTGAATGCCCAGGTGCCCGGCGGCTATCCCCGGCTCGACCCCGGCCGGCACCTCGCTGAGATCGCGGCCGCCGAGGCACTCGACGGCCCCGGAGCCGGACTGATGACCGCCGCCGATGTCACCGCGTACACCGTCGCCGAGGACGGCGGTGCGACCGCGACCGTCACCAGCGGACTCGGCGTACGGGGATGGGCCGCGGTCCCGTCCGAAGGAACCGATGGCCCGCTGCCGCCGGGCACCGTCAACATCGTCGTCACGCTCCCCGTGGCGCTCTCCGACGCCGCCCTGGTCAATGCGGTGGCCACCGCGACGGAGGCGAAGGTGCAGGCGCTCGTCGACGCCGGACTCGACTGCTCCGGGACGCCGACGGACGCGGTCTGCGTGGCCGCGCCCGACCCGGGAGGGCGGCCGGGCGAACCGTTCGCCGGGCCGCGTTCGCGCTGGGGCGCGCGACTCGCCAGAGCCGTGCACCGCGCCGTTCTGGAGGGCGCGCTGCGGGAGTCTTGAGACCCACCGGTCCCGAGACCGCCCCGCGCCGACGAAGGGAACCTCCCATGACCACCGCATCCGCCTCTCCGGACACACCGACCGTCGCGGTCCTCGGCACCGGGATCATGGGGTCCGGGATGGCCCGCAGCCTGCTCAGGGACGGGCTCCCCGTCAGGGTCTGGAACCGCACCCGGTCGAGGGCCGAGCCACTGGCCGCCCACGGAGCCACCGTGACGGACACGGCCGAGGAGGCGGTACGCGGTGCCGACGTGCTCCTCACCGCCCTGAACGACGGCCGGTCGGTGGCGGAGACCCTCACCGCCGCGACGCCCGGCCTGCGCCCCGGGCAGGTCTGGCTGCAGAGCTCCACCGTCGGTCTCGACGCCACGGCCGACCTCGCCCAGCGGGCCGCCGGACTGGGGCTGGTCTACCTCGATGCCCCGGTCTCCGGCACGAAGCAGCCCGCGGAGCAGGGCACACTCACCGTCTTCGTCTCAGGCCCGTCCGGTGCACGCGCCACCGCACTCCCCGTCCTCGACGCGATCGGTCAGCGCACCGTGTGGACCGGAGAGGAACCGGGAGCCGCCACCCGGCTCAAGCTGGTCGCCAACACCTGGGTGATCAACATGGTCAGCAGCGTCGCGGAATGCCTCAACCTCGCCGAGGGACTCGGACTCGACCCGCAGCTCTTCCTCGACGCCATGCGGGGCGGACCGCTCGACACCCCGTATCTCCAGGCCAAGTCCGCGGCGGTGCTCTCCGGCGATCTGAGCCCGAGCTTCGCGCTCTCCACCGCGCTCAAGGACTCCCGCCTGATCCTCGACGCGGCCGAGGCCTCCGGGGTGACGCTCGACCTGGTGGCAGCCTCAGCCGAGCGGTTCACCCGGGCGGAGGCGGCCGGACACGGCGGCGAGGACATGATCGCCACGTACTACGCCGGCCGCCCCGCCTGACGTGATCGTCGGCCTCGGGGTCCGAACGGTCCGTCGTACTCCGGGTCAACGACCGGGGCAGCCGCTCAGACGACGGTCACCGGGTGCCGGACCACCGCGTCGAAGAGGTAGCCCTGCGTGTTGTGCGCGGTCGTCGCCGGCTGTGTGCGGCCCGAGCGGTCCGTGGCCCGCGCGAGCAGCACGCCCGGCCCCCTCTCCTCCGGAACCCAGTCGGTGCTCCAGCGGACCCAGCTCCCGCGCCCGGGCTCGTCGCGCAGACGCGCGGGGCGCCACCGGGCGCCGCCGTCGGTGCTGACCTCGACCGAGCGCACCGGTGCGCCGCCCGACCAGGACCGGCCGGTGAGCAGATGCCTGCGGCGGGCGGTGAACGAGGCATCCGGCGCGAGCTCGAACGCGCTCTTCAAGGTCTGGCGGGTAAGCGGCGCGCTGCCCCCGGGCGGGTACCCGGGACCGAAGAGCCGGTAGAGCGCCGTGTTCCACGGACTCAGCAGCGGCTCCGCGCTCACCTCGATGTCACCCACCCACTTGATGTTCGCTATGCCCACCCAGGACGGCACGACCAGCCGGACCGGAGCGCCGTGGTCGGGCGGCAGAGGCTCCCCGTTCATCTCGTACGCGAGCAGCACGTCGTCCAGCGCCTTCGCCACCGGCAGTGGTCTGCGCACCCTGCCCAGGTTCGTCCCGTCGCTGACGACCTCCGCGTCCAGGCCGCGAGGCAGCACGTCGACCGCGTTCCCGCCGATGCCCGCCCGGCGCAGCACCTCGGCGAGGCGCACTCCGCGCCAGCGCGCCGTCCCGATCGCGCCCAGCGTCCACGCGGTGCCGCCGACCTGCTGGCCCTGCTGCGAGGTGAAGAAGCTCCTCCCGTTGCCCGCGCACTCGATGAACGCGGTGCGGGTGACGGACGGCAGGGCGCGCAGCGCCTCGTACGAGAAGTCCACCGGAGCGCCGGTCAGCCCGCTGCCCCAGACCGTCAGCTTCCACTCCGCCGCGTCGATGAGCGGTGTGCTGGTGTGGTTACGGACGAAGAAGCGGTCCGCGGGAGTGAGCAGCCCGGTGTCCCGCAGTGCCGCGAAGTTCGTCTCGGCGTTGGTGCCTCGCACCGTGAACAGCTCCGGGGGCAGGGGCTTCACCACCCCCGCGAGCGACGGCGCCGCACCGGCGGGGGACGCCGCGGCCGGGATCAGCGGGGCCGCGACCGAGGCGGCGGCGACCAGCTTCAGCAAATCACGCCGGTCGATCCCCGCCGGTCTCGCACGGCCGCCGGCCCATTGACGCAGCCGGCTCCGGTCGTACGCGGCTTCGGACAGGGGTACGGAACTCATGGGCACTCCACAGGGAAGAGGTCTGCGTCCGGGGTCGGGTCAGCGGAGCGGGGGCAGCAACTCGCGCACGAGAGCTCCCACCTGGTCGGTCTCGATCAGGAACCCGTCGTGACCGTAAGGGGATTCGATGATCCGGACACGGTCGGCGCCGGGCAGCAGCGCCGCCGGCTCCGCCTGCTGCGCCGGTGGGTGGAGCCGGTCCGAATCGATGCCGGCGATCAGCGCCGGCATGTCCGCGCGGCGCAGCGCCCGCGCGACACCACCGCGTCCCCGGCCGACGTCGTGGGCGTTCATCGCCTCGGTGAGCACCACATAACTGCCCGCGTCGAAACGGCGCACCAGCTTGGCCGCGTGATGGTCGAGATACGACTCCACCTGGTATCGCCCACCTTCCGAGGGCAGTTCACCGGGCTGTGCGCGCCTGCCGAACCGCGCTCCCAGCTCCGCCTCGCTGCGATACGTGACCTGGGCGATCCGCCGGGCCAGCCCGAGTCCCCGGTGCGGGCCGGCGCCGGGCGGTGCGTCGTGGTAGCCGCCGCCCTGCCAGCCGGGGTCGCTCCGGATGGCGGCGATCTGCATGCTGCCCCAGGCGATCTGTTCGGCCGAGGACGCCGCGGGAGCGGCGAGCATCAGCAGTGATCCCGTGCGGCCGGGGTGGCCCACCGCCCATTCGAGGGCGCGCATGCCACCCATCGAGCCGCCGATCACCGAGGCCCACCTGCCGATCCCCAGAGCATCGGCCAGCCGGACCTCCGCCGCCACCAGGTCGCGGACCGTCAGGTACGGGAACGCTGAGCCCCAGGGGGTCCCGTCGGGCCGCCGGGAGGACGGGCCGGTGCTGCCCTGGCAGCCACCCAGCACATTCGGAGCGACGACGAACCAGCGGCCGGTGTCCAGCGCCCGTCCCGGGCCGATCAGCGCGTCCCACCAGCCGGCCGAAGGATGCCCCGGCCCGGCGGGGCCCGCCGCGTGGCTGTCACCGGTCAGCGCGTGCAGGACCAGTACCGCGTTGGCGCCGTCCGGTGCGAGCCGCCCCCAGGTCTCGTACGCCAGCCGCACACCCGGCAGCGTCCCGCCGGCCTCGAGCGCGAGTGGGCCGTCGAGCACCGCCCACGAACGGCCGCCGGGCGGATCACCGTCCCGCCGGCCTCCGGTGGCCGGCGGGAGGAGCGCGGGGGGCACGGCGACCCGGTTCAGGACGCGGCCTTCGCGGCGCGGAAACCTGCTTCCAGATCCGCCTTGAGGTCGTCCACGTTCTCCAGGCCCACGGAGAGCCGGACCAGCCCCGGGGTGGCCCCCGTGGCGGCGAGCTGCTCCTCGGTCAGCTGGCTGTGGGTCGTGGACGCCGGGTGGATGATCAGGCTCCGCACGTCACCGATGTTGGCGAGATGGCTGAACAGTTCGACCGCGTCCACGAACCGCTTGCCCGCCTCAACCCCGTCCCGGAGCTCGAAGGCGAGCACGGCGCCGGCGCCGCGCGGGAGGTAGCGCTGTCCGGCCTCGTACCACGGGCTCGACCCGAGGCCCGCGTAGTGCACCGCCGACACCTCGTCGCGGCCCTCCAGCCACCGGGCGAGCGTCAGTGCGTTGGACGTGTGCCGCTCCAGACGCAGGCTGAGCGTCTCCACGCCCTGGAGGAGCAGGAAGGCCGAGTGGGGCGAGAGCGCAGGCCCCAGGTCGCGCAGCAGCTGGACCCGCAGCTTCACGGCGAACGCGCCGTGCCCGAGGTCCGGCCAGTACCGCAGTCCGTGGTAGCTGGGATCGGGGGTGTGGAAGTCCGCGAAGCGCTCCGCGTGCGCGCCGAAGTCGAAGGTGCCGCCGTCCACGACGACACCGCCGACCGTGGTGCCGTGGCCGCCGAGGAACTTCGTCGCGGAGTGGATCACGATGTCCGCGCCGTGCTCCAGCGGCCGCAGGAGGTAGGGCGTGGGGACCGTGTTGTCGACGACGAGCGGAACCCCCGCTTCGTGCGCCACGTCCGAGACGCCCCGGATGTCGAGGACGTCGCCACGCGGATTGCCGAGCGTCTCCGCGAACAGGGCCTTGGTGCCGGGCCGGACGGCCGCCCGCCATGCCTCGATGTCGTCGGGGTCCTCCACGAACGAGACGTCGATACCGAACCGGGGGAGTGTGTGCCGGAACAGGTTGTACGTACCGCCGTAGAGGGAGGCGGAGGAGACGATGTGGTCCCCGGCACCCGCCAGCGTCAGGAGGGCGAGTGTCTCCGCCGCCTGGCCGGACGCGAGCGCGACTGCTGCGACTCCGCCCTCCAGCGCGGCGATCCGCTGTTCCAGGACGTCCTGAGTGGGGTTGTGGATCCGGGTGTAGATGTTGCCGGGCTCGGCCAGCGAGAAGAGGTCCGCCGCGTGCTTGGTGTCCTTGAAGACGAAGGACGTCGACTGGTAGATCGGCACGGCCCGGGCACCGGTCGTCGGATCCGGGACGGCGCCGGAGTGGATCTGCTTCGTCTCGAAGGACCAGGCGGCCCCGGCGTCCTGCCGGTCATGGTCCTCGGAGGTGTGCCCTGCGGTGACGGCGTCGACGGGCTGGCTCATGTCATACCTCGCACGGTCGTTCGGAGGATGTCCGCCCGGGCGCGATGGCGACGTGGCGGCCTGCTGGCTACGGACCGTAGAGGGCGCCCGCGCCGGGACGGAAGCCGTCCGCGCAGGTGGCCACGAAGCTGCAATACCGCCGCAACAGACGCGCCGGACGCAGGCGCCCACGTGGGAAGAAGGTGCCATCGCCGGGACGGCGGCGGGCATGAGGCGCCGGTCGAGTGCAGAACCCCTGCCGATGCTCCAGCCGCCCCCGCGAGCCGCCCCCGGACCGGCTCCCCGCCCAGCGCGGGCGCGTGGCGGGGAGGCGCCTGCGTCATGCCGGTGACCGGGCCGCCCCGGTGGGAACTCCCACCTCGGCTGTGCACTCCTGCGTCGAACGGATGTGGCGGAACGCCTCGCACCCGTTCCTCTGAGGGGACCGCCTGCGAGTCCAGCCCGACGACTGCGGCCCAGTGGGGCGTGGTCACTCCGGCGGCTCTCGACGCCCGCCCAGGACGTGCGCCCCCCGAGCCGGGGGCTGCCACCGGACCCCGGGACTCACCGCAATAGGCGGGTGACGGCCTCGGGGAGGATCGTGCAGAGATCGGTGATGCGGACGTGCGCGGCATGGGTGGCGGTGAACTCGTGTATCGGTACGTCCGGTGAGCCGAAGGCCGTCTCGAATGTGCGCAGTGCACCGGGCGAACGGTCCAGCGCCCAAGCCGCGGTGGAGGTGCTGGTGCGCAGGAAGCGGGCAGGTTCGGGGCCGACGACAAAGAGGTCCGCGGCGCGTCCGGAGGTGTCGGCGGCCAGCATCGTGAGGTCCTTGAAGGTCTGGCGTTTGCGCATGGCGTCGGCACCGCGCCATCGGGCGAGCTTGAACTCCGCTACCCGCCGGTCCGTTTCCAGGTCGTACGGGCGGCTGGGGTCATTGCCGGCCCCGAGGGAGGGCCGCCGGGCAATCCTCTCGCCCTCCTCCAGGACGGTCGGCAGCGCCAGCAGGATCCCGGAGGCGTGGATGAGGTCGTTGATCCTGCCGAGGCTCTCGCGCACCGTGAGCGCGGAGGCGAGGAGACCGGCGTCCACTCCTCCCATGCCCGCGGTCCGGACGGCCCGGGCGGCGTCAGCCCCGTCAAGGCCGCGTTCCAGCGCCGCGATGGCCTCGGTGAGCGGTACGCGATGAAGGAAACGGGCAAGGGTGTCCACCGCCGCGCCCAGGTCCTCGGACACGGTGGGAGTGGCTGATGACGATTCTGGTCCGGTCACGTCCGCGCTGTCCACGCCACCATGATGACGTGGATCGGACAGGCCGGGGGCAGAACGGCCTGAACGGAGTGGGCCCGCAGTGCCATCGGCCCGACTCGGTGCGGCCTGCCGCACACGGACGGCTGATCCCGGAAGGCCCCCGGGTCTCGCCGCTGGGGGGCCGGCCGGCCCCTGCCGCCGGTGCGGTGGACCGGCGCCGGTCGTGGGTCAGTCCTGGGTGAGCATCCCGCTGCGAAGCCGTCGGATGATGCGGCTGAGCAGCCGGGAGACGTGCATCTGGGAGATACCGAGTTCCTCGCCGATCTGAGCCTGTGTCATCTCCTGGCCGAACCGCATGTCGATGATGCGGCGCTCCCTCGTGCCGAGCTCACCCAGCAGCGGGGCCAGCGTATGGAGATTCTCCACCGTCTCCATGGCGGGGTCGGGCTCGCCCAGCACCTCGGCGTAGGCGCGCCCACCCGCCGTGCCGCCTGTCGGGCCCGCAGTGCCGGCCGGGATGTCGAGCGACCCGGCCGTATAGCCGTTGGCGGCGACCATGCCCTCGTTGACCTCCTGCTCGTCGAGACCGAGGTGCTCGGCGAGCTCCCGCACCGTCGCGTCCCGGTCGAGGTCCGCCGCCAGTGCCTCCTTCGCCTTCGCGAGATCCACCCTCAACTCCTGGAGTCTCCGCGGCACATGCACGGACCAGGTGGTGTCCCGGAAGAAACGCTTGATCTCGCCGACGATGTACGGCACGGCGAACGAGGTGAACTCCACCTCGCGTGAGAGGTCGAAGCGGTCGATGGCCTTGATCAGGCCGACGGTTCCGACCTGGACGATGTCCTCCATGTCGCCGCTGCCCCGGTTGCGGAAGCGCCCGGCGGCGAACCGCACGAGGGACAGATTCATCTCGACAAGAGTGTTCCGGGTGTACTGGTGCTCGGGGGTGCCCTCGTCCAGCACCTGCAGACGGTCGAAGAAGAGCTTCGACAGCTTCCGCGCGTCCTGCGGGGCGATCCGCCCCGCGTCCTCGATCCAGGGAAGTCCGTCCGGAGCGCCTGCTCGTTCCGCGGCTGCGGTCGGTGCAGTATGCATGGTCATCCCGTCACGCTCCTCGGATTGTGGGCCGTGAGGTTGAGACGCCTGCCCGATCGGCCACAACTCATGCGCAATCAAAAGGATTTGAGTAACACGTACCCAGGAATCGGCCGCGGACAGCCTGATCGTCCCCAGGGGCCGTCGCTGCGGCACCGCGTGAGCCCGGCAGCGCACAGAACCGCCCCACCGGGCTCCCCCGTACCGGTGGGGCGGTCGTACCCAGAGTGCCACAGGCCGGTGCCGGTTGGGGCAGTATCGCGCGCAGTGGTGCACTATTCGCCGGACCGGCCGCGCCGCGCGCGAGCGGAGAGCGCGCCGGCGACGCGGCGTCCACCCAGTTCCCCCGCCGCACGCTCGT
>NZ_MAPV01000001.1 GCF_001700505.1 Streptomyces mutomycini | reverse complement strand
CCCCGGAGGAGGCCCTGCGCGGCCGCCCCACTCCCGAATTCACCGTGCCCTCCCGTCACACGGTCCTCGGCAACCCGCTGACCGGCCCGTACCCGCAGGGCCTCGAGGTCGCCGACTTCGCGCTGGGCTGTTTCTGGGGCGCCGAGCGCAAGTTCTGGCAGACGGAGGGTGTCTGGACGACGCTCGTCGGCTACCAGGGCGGTTACACCGAGAACCCGTCCTACGACGAGACCTGCTCGGGCCTGACCGGCCACACGGAGGCGGTCCGCGTCGTCTTCGACCCGGCGGTCGTGAGCTACGCCGACCTGCTCAAGCTCTTCTGGGAGTCCCACAACCCGACCCAGGGCTTCCGCCAGGGCAACGACGTGGGCACGCAGTACCGCTCGGCGCTCTACACCCACTCCCCCGTGCAGGCGGAGGCCGCGGAGGCGTCCCGCGAGGCGTACCAGCAGGTGCTGACGGGCGCCGGCCTCGGCACGATCACCACGGAGATCCTCCCGGCCCAGGGCCGCACCTTCTGGCCGGCCGAGGGGTACCACCAGCAGTACCTGGACAAGAACCCCGACGGCTACTGCGGCATCGGCGGCACGGGCGCCACGCTGGAATCCCCCTCGGAGACGAACTGGGGCCGCGCCTGCCCGACGGGGATCGCCCCTGCGCCGACCGTCTCGGAGTGATCAGGCGGAGCCGGCCGTGTGGGGCGGCCGGCTCTCGTCGGTGGCCGAGGTGGCGTCGTCATGGGGAGAAGGGCGGCCGCCGTGATCAGCTTCCCCGCGGTGATCAGCACCCGGGCCGACACCTGGCGCAGCACCCGGCCATCAGCCCGCCGAGGATCGCGGAGACGACGTTGCCGAGCATCATGCGCGCGCCCGGCCTGCGGGGTGTCCAGCTGCTGCACCGTGCCGGGGCAGAGGCTCGGGAGGGTCGGGTCCTGCATGGACTCTGCTGTGCCACTCGATCATGGCGAAGGCGGCTCCGGCTCACGACGGCGGTCACGAGGGCGATGACGGGTGCGGAACGGGCTCGGCGCCGCCCTCGATCACGGTAACGGGTGGTGGTCGCGGAAGGATCAGGCTGCCAGTCGCACCTCGCCCAGCGAGGCCCGGACCGGAGACCGCCGGGAGGACGCGCTGTGGCGGGCGAGCTCCTGCTGGGCCAGGGACAGCACATCGCCCAGGCCGAGTCCGAGTGACCGGGCCGCTGCAGCGAGCACCTCGGACGACGCCTCCTTGCGGCCGCGCTCGACCTCGGAGAGGTACGGCACGGAGATCCGGGCGGCCTCGGCCACGTCCTTGAGCGTCCGCTGCTGGGCGACGCGCTCGCGGCGCAGGACGTCACCGACGATGTCGCGCCAGAGAGGCTCCCTGGGGGCGGGAACGGGGCGCAGAGGGATGACGCGGGCGCGGTTCGGCGTGTGGCTGCTCATCGCCCGAGCCTAGGAACGATCCGGCCGGCGCGGGAGGGAAAGGCTCTCCGCGCCGGGCGTATCTGCTGTCGGCAGAAGGGCGGTTGCCAAGGGGGCGGCTCCGCACAGCCCGGGGCTCGTCACCCCGGGCCGCGCGGCGCGGTACGGCGGAGTCAGATCAGGCCCTGGGCCAGCATCGCCTCCGCGACGATCTCGAAGCCCGCGATGTTCGCGCCCACCACGTAGTTGCCGGGGCTGCCGTACTTCTCGGCCGTCGTGTGGCAGGAGTCGTGGATGTGCCGCATGATCTGCGCGAGGCGCTCCTCCGTGTGGGCGAAGGTCCAGGAGTCCCGGGAGGCGTTCTGCTGCATCTCCAGGGCACTGGTGGCCACTCCGCCCGCGTTGGCCGCCTTGCCGGGGGCGAAGGCGATGCCCGCCTTCTGGAAGACGTGGACGGCCTCGGGGGTGGTGGGCATGTTGGCGCCCTCGGCGACCGCCTTCACCCCGTTGCGTACGAGGGCGAGCGCGTCGGCCTCGTGGAGTTCGTTCTGGGTGGCGCAGGGCAGGGCGACGTCCACGGGGACGCTCCACACGCCGGTGCCCTCGACGTACCGCACGTGCTCGCCGCGCCGCTCGGCGTATTCGGAGATCCGGCCGCGGCCCGTCTCCTTGATCTCCTTGAGCAGGTCGAGGTCGATGCCCTTCTCGTCCACGACGAAGCCGCCCGAGTCGGAGCAGGTCACCACGGTCGCGCCGAGCTGCTGGGCCTTCTCGATGGCGTAGATGGCCACGTTGCCGGAGCCGGACACAGCGATGCGCTGGCCGTCGAGGGACTCGCCGCGCACGCGCAGCATCTCGGCGGTGAACAGGACGCAGCCGTAGCCGGTCGCCTCCGTGCGCGCCTGGGCGCCGCCCCAGCCGAGGCCCTTCCCGGTGAGCACACCGGACTCGTAGCGGTTGGTGATCCGCTTGTACTGGCCGAAGAGGTAGCCGATCTCCCGGCCGCCGACGCCGATGTCACCGGCTGGTACGTCGGTGTACTCGCCCAGGTGGCGGTGGAGTTCGGTCATGAACGACTGGCAGAACCGCATGACCTCGGCGTCCGACCGGCCCTTGGGGTCGAAGTCCGCGCCGCCCTTGCCGCCGCCGATCGGCATCCCGGTGAGGGCGTTCTTGAAGATCTGCTCGAAGCCGAGGAACTTCACGATGCCGAGGTTGACGGAGGGGTGGAAGCGCAGTCCGCCCTTGTACGGGCCGAGCGCGCTGGAGAACTCGACGCGGAAGCCGCGGTTGACGTGGATGCCGCCGGCGTCGTCCGACCACGGCACCCGGAAGATGAGCTGCCGCTCGGGCTCGCAGATCCGCTCGATGATGCGGGCGTCGACGAACTCCGGGCGCTGTGCCAGCACGGGGCCCAGGGTTTCGAGGACCTCGCGCACCGCCTGGTGGAATTCGCCCTCGCCCTGGTTGCGCCGCAGGATCTCCGCGTAGAGCGGCTCGATGACGCGGTTCTCGGCGGTGCGCGGGGTGAGGGAGTCGGAACTGGCCGGCATCTGATCAAGACCTTCCGTGGGTGGGATCGTGCGCTTCGGCGCTCCCTGTCCCCGGAGGCGCCACCGGCCCGTGGGGGCCGTTGCACCCGGCAAGTCTCGCAGCGCGGCCCCGCCCTGCCCGGGCGACATCCACATAGTGGCCGTGGTTGTTCATCCCCGGGACTGGCCCTTGTGGCCCGTCCACCCGCGCGCTGCGGGGCGCAGCGGCCTCGGTGCGCCGGTGTCGCGGAGCCGTACGGGTGGCGAACCTCACAGCCGGAGGAAGGGTGGCTGTGAGGTTCGTGCCGCCGTGGATCAGGCCGCCGCGTTCTCCGTCACGGTGACCTTGCCCTTGCGGATGGTCGCCACCCGGGGCGCCTTGCGGGCGAGGGAGCTGTCATGGGTGACCATCACGAAGGTCAGCCCGTGTTCCTTCCACAGCCCGTCGAGCAGGTCCATGATCTCGTCGCGCATGGACTCGTCGAGGTTGCCGGTCGGTTCGTCGGCGAGCAGCACCTTCGGCCGCTTCACCAGCGCCCGGGCGATCGCGACGCGCTGCTGCTGGCCGCCGGACATCTCGCTCGGCAGATGGTTGGGACGGTCGCCGAGGCCCACCGACTCCAGTTCTTCGGCGGCGCGTTCGCGGCGGTTCCTCGCGCCCAGACCGAGGGGGACGAGCGCGGTCTCGACGTTCTCCTGGGCGGTGAGCGTCGGGATCAGGTTGAAGCTCTGGAAGACGAAGCCGATGGACTCGGCCCGGACCTTGGTGAGCCGGGACTCGGGGAGCCTGGCCAGGTCGACACCGTCGAGCTCGATGGTGCCGGCGGTGGGCCGGTCGAGCCCGCCGAGCATCTGCAGGAGCGTGGACTTGCCCCCGCCGGTCGGCCCCTGGATGACGAGCCTGCCGCCGTCCTCGATGGTCAGATCGACACCGGCGAGCGCGTCGACGGGGTTCTTGCCGCGCATGTAGCGCTTGGTGACGCCCTTGAGCTGGTACACGTGTGAACTCCTGCGTTACGTACGGAATGGGGAGGGCGGGGGCGGTGCTACGCGACGCGCCGCAGCGCGTCGGCCGGCCGCAGCCGGGAGGCCCGCCAGCCGCCGAAGGCTCCCGCGATGAGCCCTCCCGCCACGGCCAGGGCGACGGCGCCGAGGACCGTGCTGAGGGAGACCGGTGCGGTCAGGGCGATGTCGAGGGTCCTGGACGCGGTCTGGCGGCCGCCTCCGCCGCCCATCGGGCCGCCGCCCGTGCCGCCGCCCGTGGAGCCGAGCTGGGCGGTGAGGGTGGGGCTGATGGCGGTCACGACGTACGCGCCGGCGAGGCCGGCGGCGATCCCGAGGACACCGCCCATCAGGCCGTTGACGAGCGCTTCGCCGATGACCTGCCGGGTGACGCGCCCGCTCTTCCAGCCGAGGGCCTTGAGCGTGCCGAACTCCCGCACACGGCGGCTGACCGCGGAGGAGGTCAGCAGACCCGCGACGAGGAACGCGGCGACGAGGACCGCGGCGGAGAGCCACTTGCCGACGCCTGCGGCCAGGTCGGAGGCGGTGGAGAGAGAACCGGACACCGTGTCGGCGAGGTCGGCGGAAGTGGTGACCGTCGTACCGGGGATGTTCTTCTGGATGGCGGCCTTGACGGTGTCGATCTGCTGGGAGCCGGCGGCCTTGACGTAGACCGTGGTGACCTTGTCCTTGGAGTCGGCGACGGTCTGCGCCTGCTTCAGCGGGATGTAGACGTTGGCGGCGGCGTCGCCGCTGTCCGCCGTGGAGACGCCCACGACCGTGTACTCGGTGCCGGAGACGGTGACGGTCCTGCCGACCGCGAGTTCCTTCTCCTTGGCGTAGGCGGAGTCGACGACCGCGACCTCGGCGTCGGTCTCGGTGGCCTTGAACGTACGCCCCTTGGTGATCTGGGAGGAGGTCAGCGGGCCGAGGTCCTGCTGGGTGACGTCGGTGCCGTACACGGTGAAGGAGTTGACGTCGAAGGATGCTCCGCCGCCCTGGACCTCACCCTGCGGCTGCCCGCCGCCGCCCTGGCCGCCGCCGGGTCCGCCCTGGCCGGCGCTCTCGTCCTGCTTGAACTCGCCGCGCTTGAACTGGCCGTCGACCTTCATGACCGTCAGGCTCAGCCCGCCGACGGCGTCGGCGACACCGGCCTGCTCGCCGACCTTGCCGACGGTGCTGGAGGCCAGCGTCTGGAAGCCCTGGACCATGACCCGGTCGGTGCTCTGGGTCGCGTCCTCGTCCTCCTTCGCGTCGAATTCGAACCGGGGGCGCTGGGTGCCGCCCGCGCCCTGGGCGGCTGCGGCCTTGGTCACCGTCATGTCCGTGCCCAGGCCGTACAGCGATTCTAGGACCTTGTCCTGGGCCTTGCTCATGCCCGAGGAGACCGAAGTGACGATGATGACGAGCGCGATGCCGAGGGCGAGCCCGGAGGCGACGACGAGCGCCGCCTTTCTGCGGCGGCGCAGCTCGCGCCGGAGGTAGGTGAAGAACATGGCGCGAAGATATGGAGCGGGCGTGATGGGGAGTTAAGTCTCCGATGAGAGCGGGATGAGAACCCTGCCGGCGCGCTCACGCCGAAGGCGGCGGCGCCCGGAGGAATCCGGGTGCCGCCGCCTTCGGAACGGAAAGAGCGCGGTGAGGGGGGATCAGGCGGCGGTGTCCGCCGTCCACTCCGACCAGCTCATGTTCCAGCCGTTGAGACCGTTGTCGGGGGCGATGCTCTTGTCCGGGGAGTTCTTGACGATGACCACGTCGCCGATCATGGAGTTGTTGTAGAACCAGGCACCGGCCACATCCGGGTCGTCGGCGCCCTTCGTGTCGGACAGGCCGATGCACCCGTGGCTGGTGTTCGCGCTGCCGAAGATCGACTTGGCGCCCCAGTAGTTGCCGTGGATGAAGGTGCCCGACGTGGACAGCCGCATGGCGTGCGGCACGTCCTTGATGTCGTACTCACCCTTGCCGTCGTCGTCCGTGAAGCCGACCGTCGAACCGTCCATGCGGGTCTCCTTGAACTTCTCGGAGATCACCATCTGGCCGTTGTACGTCGGGTTCTCGGAGGAACCGGCCGAGATCGGGATGGTCTTGACCGTCTTGCCGTCCCGGGTGACGGTCATGGTCTTCGCCTTGGCGTCCACGGTCGAGACCTGGTTGCGGCCGACCTTGAAGGTGACCGTCTTCTGCTGCACGCCGACGACGCCGTCGGCGCCCTCGACGCCGTCCAGGGCCAGCTTCAGCGTGACGGTGGAGCCGCCCTGCCAGTAGTCCTCGGGGCGCAGGTCGAGGCGCTGGTTGTTGAACCAGTGGCCGACGACTTCCTGGCCGCTGCTCGACGTCACCTCGATGCCGTCCTGGACGGCCTTCTTGTTGGTGATCGCCTTGTTGAAGTTGATCGAGACCGGCATGCCGACGCCGACGGTGGAACCGTCCTCGGGCGTGAAGTTCCCGATGAAGCTGTTCTCGGGGGAGACCGTGGTGAAGGAGCTGTTGGCGTGCGCCTCACGGTCCTTGGAGTCGGCCGCCGTGGCGCTGATCCTGTACTTCGTCGAGCGCTCGAGCTGGCCGCTGGGCTTCCAGCTGGAACCGTCGGCCGCGAGGGTGCCCTCGACGGCGTCGCCCTCCGCCGTGGTCATGGTGACCTCGGTCAGCTTGCCCTTGGCGACGGTGACCATCGCGGAGCTGTTGATGCTCGCGTTGGTCGCCCCGTTCTTCGGCGCGATCGTTATCTGAGCTTCGGAGGTGTCCTTCGCGGCCGCCTCGTCCACCTGGGCCTGTGACGTCTTCGAGCTGTCGGCACTCGCGCCGGGTGCACTGCCGCCGTCGTCGCTGCACGCCGAAAGCACCAGCACGCCGCCGAGCAGTGCGGACGCGGCCATGAGGCCCTTGCGCCGCTTGCTGTCCGTCATCACACGCTTCTCCATCGTTGCCGATTCCCCAAGATCCCCGGACAGGGTCGCCCGACGGCGATTCCCCGTCAATGTTCCAAGAACACCGCGACCGGGTCTTCCGTTCCACATCCGCCGGAGATGTGGGGAACACCACTCATCGACGCACCCGGTGCCGCGGCGGTTCCCGCCACCTTCAAGGAGTGCCTCGCGGGCGTCAGCGTTCCGTGTTCCCGCCGCCTTCTTCGTCGTCCGTGTCATTGTCCTCGATCCCGTAGTACGCCTCGTCCCCGTCCTCTCCGGCGGTCCAGTCCTCGGCGTCGGGGTCGTAGTCGATCGTCTCGCTGCTCCAGGAGGCCTGGGCCAGCTCGACGCCGGGCACCTGGCTGACCAGATCGAACGGGTCGATCAGCGAGGCGAGGGCTTCCGCTGCGTCTTCCCTGACCCCGTCCTCGGCATGCGTGCGTTCCTCGGCGGACTCGTCGGCGGAGGGGCCGGATGCGGTGAAGTCGGCGGCGATGCTCTCCAGCGCCGTTCCGGTCAGGGCGTCCGCGTCGCTGATCTCCAGCACCATCTCCACGCGAAGCCGAACAAATGAGGGTGTCTCCGAAGTGCTCATACGCCGGAGCGTAAGGCCCCCTGGACCTGTGGCTTTCCTCCGACCCGCTCCAATGCTTAGCATCGGCCCACGGGGCTGACCGATGGTTGTCGCAAGGGGATCAATTCTGTGTCCATGGCTCGTCGCACGCTGCTGACCACGACAGCGGCAGGCACCCTGCTCTGTGCTCTCTGGTTCGTCCCGTCCGCCAACGCGAACGACGAAACAGGCGCCCGGAGCGTTTCCGCCGACTCGTCCGCCGGTTCCTCCACCGGCATCCGACAGGCCTCCGCCACGGGGGAGTTCACCTCCGGGGAGAGGCTCGCCGACACCGGTGCGGGCGTCGACACGACTCCCTACCTCATCGGCGGCGCGGCCTCACTGTGTGTCGGGGCGGGTTTCGTCGCGTACTCGGTACGCCGGGGCGGCACCCAGGTCCACGGCTTCTGACGCGCCCGGAGGGCTGCCGCACCCGGGTGCGGCAGCCCTCCGGTGCGTACGGGCTCAGTCCAGCGGGCCGGTCACCGTCTCCACGGCGTCGACCAGCTTCCCCTCCCGTACGAAGGCGTCGGCGGCGGCCAGGTCGGGGGCGAGGAAGCGGTCCGGGCCCGGCCCCTGGACCCCGGCGGCCCGCAGCGCCCCGATGACGGCCTGCGCGGCGGGCCCGGGGATGAGCCCCTCGGCGGCGCGCAGTTCGACGGCCCGGGTGGCGGCGTACAGCTCGACGGCCACGATCCGCGCGAGGCCGGCGACGGCGGTGCGGAGCTTCCGCGCGGCCGACCAGCCCATGGAGACGTGGTCCTCCTGCATGCCGGAGGACGGGATCGAGTCGACGGAGGCCGGTACCGCGAGCCGCTTCAGCTCGCTGACCAGGGCGGCCTGCGTGTACTGGGCGATCATCAGCCCGGAGTCGACGCCGGCGTCCTCGGCGAGGAACGGCGGCAGGCCGTGCGAGCGGTTCTTGTCCAGCAGGCGGTCCGTGCGGCGCTCGGTGATCGACCCGAGGTCGGCGGCGGCGATCGCCAGGAAGTCGAGGACGTACGCGACGGGGGCGCCGTGGAAGTTGCCGTTGGACTCCACCCGTCCCTCCCCGGGCAGGACGACGGGGTTGTCGACCGCCGAGGCCAGTTCGCGGTCGGCGACGAGCCGTCCGTGCGCGAGGGTGTCGCGCCCGGCGCCGTTGACCTGGGGTGCGCAGCGCACGGAGTAGGCGTCCTGGACCCGGGGGGCGGCGTCCTGGTGGTGGCCGGTGAGGCCTGATCCGGCGAGGACCCGCAGCATGTTGGCGGCGGAGACGCCCTGGCCGGGGTGCGGGCGGATGGCGTGCAGCTCCGGGGCGAGGACCCGGTCCGTGCCGAGGAGCGCCTCCAGGGAGAGAGCGGCGGTCACGTCCGCCGCGGTGTAGAGGTCCTTCAGGTCCGCGAGGGCCATCACGAGCATGCCCAGCATCCCGTCGGTGCCGTTGAGGAGGGCGAGGCCCTCCTTCTCGCGCAGCTCGACGGGGGTGATGCCGTGCGCCGCGAGGAGTTCGCCGGCCGGCCGCACGGTGCCGTCGGGGCCTTCCGCCTCGCCCTCGCCCATCAGGGTCAGGGCGCAGTGCGAGAGCGGGGCGAGGTCGCCGGAGCAGCCGAGCGAGCCGTACTCGTGGACGACGGGGGTGATGCCCGCGTTGAGCACGTCGGCGATGGTCTGCGCGACCTCGGGGCGTACGCCGGTGTGGCCGGAGGCCAGCGTCTTCAGCCGCAGGAACATCAGTGCGCGGACGACCTCGCGCTCGATGTGCGGGCCCATGCCCGCCGCGTGCGAGCGCACGATGTTGCGCTGCAGCTGCGCCCGGAGGTCCGGGCTGATGTGCCGGCCGGCCAGGGCGCCGAAGCCGGTGGAGACGCCGTAGACCGGCTCGGGCTTGGCGGCGAGCGCGTCGACGATCCGGCGTGCGGCGGAGAGCGCCTCGACGGCTGCCTCGGAGAGCTCGACCCGGGCGTCCTTACGGGCCACGGCGATGACGTCCTCGGCGGTGGTACCGGACGTCCCCACCACGACTGTATGCATATCCATATTCAGAAGCCTACGGACTGAAACCCGCCATGTCACCAGTGGTCGCGTGGTTGACCCCTTACCGGTCGCCACCGGGGGGATTGCCGCGCAGTCCGCGTCGGTCGTGCGGCGACCTGGGCGGGGAGTCGGCCAGCCGGATCACGTCTCCGTCGCGCCCCGCGACCACCGGCCGCCGGGAGTGCGCGGCCTTCGCCTGGTACTGGGCGGCGTCCGCCAGCCGGAAGAGCCGGCGTGCGGACGGGACCGGGCCGATGTCGTCACCCGTGGACGCGACCCCGCAGGCGACTCCGTCGCCGAACTCGAGGGCGACGGCCCGAGCGCAGAGCTCCTCCGACACCCGGACGACGTCGTCCGCGTCGGGTCCGACGGCCAGCAGGCAGAACTCGTCCCCGCCCAGGCGGGCGCACAGCGCGCCGGGGAGCATCGCACCGCAGAGCGAGAGGGCGGAGCCGAAACGTTCCAGCAGCCGGTCGCCCACCGCATGGCCATGCGTGTCGTTGACCGCTTTGAGGCCGTTCAGATCGCAGACGACCAGGCTGACCACGGCACCCTCGGCGCGGTGCCGCTCCAGCGCTGCGTCGAGGTGGAGGTCGACGGCCCTGCGGTTGGCGAGGCCGGTCAGCGGGTCGGTGAAGGCCAGCTTGCGGACCTCCTCGAGCCGCTCGGTCTGCGCGATGCCCGCCGCGACGACGGCGGCCAGCACGGTCGCGAAGTCCGCGTCGTCCCGGTCGAAGACGGGCACCCCGGCCGGGCGGGCCACGTACAGCTCCCCCCAGGCCCGCCCGTGCAGCACGATCGGGGCCACCACACAGCAGCCCCGCCCGCGCCGGCGCAGCGCCGCCACCCGCTGGTGGCAGTAGGGACGGGCGCCCCGGGCCGGCGCACCGGCGCCCGGGGCACCGCCGGCGGTCTCCACCCAGGCGTCGGGCTCCCCGCCGCCCGCCCAGCGCTCGTGCAGGAACTCGGTGATCTCCGGGAACTGGTGCACGGGGTAGGCCTCGCACTCGGGGAACTCGTCCTCCCCCTCGGCCCGCTCCCCCGCGTTCACCAGCACGCGCAGCCTGCCCTGCTCCCGCTCCCACACGGAGAGTGCGGCGAAACTGCCGCCCAGCGCCTCGCACGCCCCCACCGCCGCGGCACGCCAGGACTCGTGCGGGGTGTAGGCCGCCGCCATCGTCTGCGCCAGCGCAACCACGGCGCGCAGCCGCGCATCATCACAGCCCATCGCCCCAGCTTAGGGACATTTGTGCTGATTTGATCAGTTGACGGCGCTGATGATCTTCAGATCTCCCCCGGCCCGCCCACCGCCCCACGTCTCGCCGACCGGGGGAATCGCCCCCGGCTCACTCGCCGGGCCAGCTGGGCTTCCGCTTCTCGTTGAACGCGGCGACGCCCTCGGCCCGGTCCCCCGAGAAGGCCACGGACCGCCAGGCGGCGTCCTCCACCTCGAGCCCGGCCCGCAGGTCCAGCCCCTGCCCCAGCCGCAGTGCGCGCTTGGCGGCCCGGAGGCCCACCGGAGAGTTCGCCGCGATCCGGCCGCCGAGGGCCAGCGCCTCCTCCCGGTCCCGGCCCGCGTCGACCAGCTCGTCGACCAGACCCAGCTCGCGCGCCTCGGCCGCCTCCACCCGCCGTGCGGTGAAGACCAGCTCGGCGGCACGCGCCGCGCCGACCCGGCGGGGCAGCAGCTGCGTACCGCCGCCGCCCGGGATGACGCCGACGGACACCTCGGGCAGGCCGACCACGGCCGTGCGGTCGGCCACGATCACGTCGCAGGCGAGTGCGAGCTCGAAGCCGCCGCCGAGGGCGAAGCCGTGCACGGCCGCGACCACCGGCATCGGCAGCTCCAGGACACCGGTGTAGGCGGCCCGTGCGGTGGGCCGCTGCCGCACGAGCTCGGCGTCGGTGAAGGAGTTCCGCTCCTTGAGGTCCGCGCCCACGCAGAAGGCCCGCTCATGGCTGGAGGTGAGCACGGTCGCGCGCACCCCCTGGTCGGCGGCGAGCGCGGCACAGGCGTCGGCGATGGCGCGCGCCATCGCGGTGCTCACCGCGTTCATGGCCTTCGGCCGGTCGAGCACCAGCTCCGCGACGTGGTCCTGGCCCTCGTGCCGCCGTACGACGACGAATTCCCCGAACCTCTGCTCGGACGTGACACCCATGACTGCACCCCTCCGGTTAACGAGCGTTACCGGGATCCTAAGGGCTGTCCCGTCATCCCTGGTGGGTCGGCGCACGGCATCAGATGCGGTGCATCGCAAGGCTGAGGGGCGTTCGCATACTGGATGCATTCGGGCGTTCCGACAACGCAGCGAGGTGCCGTAGCTGTCGTCGTGCGCCCGCCGGGGATGACGGGACAGCCCTCAGGCGGCGGTCCGGCGCGGGTCCGCCGCGCGGGCGGATTCCCCCGCCCGCCCCGTCAGGACGCCGGCTTGCCCCGCCGCGCCAGCATCCACGGCTCGACCACGCCCAGCCCCCGCACCGGCCGCTGCCACATCGGCTGCAGCCCGAAGCGGTACGTCGGCAGCGGCGGCTTCTCGTCGGGGCGGCGGCCCTCCTTCTCCGCCAGCCGGGCCCGCTCGGCGACAGCCGCGGTCTCCTCGGCCTCGGATGCGGGTGCGTCACCGTTCCTGATCAGCTCCGCGGCGAAAGCGCCGTCGACCAGCACCGCGTCCTTCGGCGCTATCGACGTGAGCCGGCTGGCCAGGTTCACCGTCGTGCCGAACACATCGCCCATGCGCGTGGTGACCGTGCCGAAGGCCATGCCGACCCGCAGCGCGGGCATCGTCGTGTCCTGGGCCATCGCCTCGACCAGCCGGAGCGCTATCTCGCCCGCCGTACCCGCGTCGTCCGCGGCGAAGAGGACCTCGTCACCCAGCGTCTTGATGAGCCGCCCGCCGTGCGCGGCGACCAGGTCCGCCGAGGTCGTCTCGAAGGCCTCGACGAGCTCGCCGAGTTCCTCCTCCTCCAGCCGCCGGGTCAGCCGGGTGAAGCCGACGAGGTCGGCGAAGCCCACAGCGAGCCGCCGGTCGACCATCTCCTCGTCGTCCGCCGCCTGCACGACCCGGCCCGTGGCGGCCGCGAGCTGGCGCCGCCACACGTAGACCAGGAATTCCTGCAGCTCGGGCAGGAGCAGCTCGACCAGCGGATACGTGACCTCGGTGCGGGTCATGCCGGGCTCGGGGGGCTCGGTCAGCCCCTCCAGGAAGGAGTCGATCTGCCACTCCGCGAGCCGAGCGGTGGTCTGCCCGGTCGACCGCGCCACCTGGATCGCCATCGGCTCGCTGAGCAGCCCGGCCTCCACGAGACCCGCGAGGCGGCGCAGCGCCAGGACGTCGGCCTCGGTGAGCGCCTTGGCCTGCCCGATGTCGGCGAAGCCCATGGCCCGCCAGAACCGGGACGCCAGGTCCATGGAGACCCCGGCGGTCCTGGCCGCCTGGAACGGCGTGTAGCGGCGGTCGGCCCCCAGGATCAGGGCCTCCAGCCGGATGGCGAGCGGATCGTCCGTCGGTTCGGCCGTGTGGTCGACCTCGTGATGCGGTGTCGAGTGGACGGACGGTCCCGACGAGGGCTCCACGCCGTCGTCGGAGTTCGTGTCGTCGACGGTCACCGGCCGCCTCCTGCCCGTTCCCTGCGCACTGCCCTGCCGATCTGTCGCTGGATCGCCTCAACGATACGGCAGGTGTGCCGTGGCTCACGTCCCCGGTGGCGCCGTTCCGGTTCCGTCATACGTGACATCACCCGTACGTGCGGGAGCGCGGGATCAGGTGAGACCTCCCTCGTCCCCGCGCAGGTGAACGATGTCGCCGGCCGATACGGGCTCCTGGATCCCGTCGGCCGTGGCCAGCACCAGCCGCCCGTCGCCGTCGATCGCGACGGCCTCGCCGATGAGGGACCGGTCGCCGGGAAGTTCCGCCCGCACCGTCCGGTCCAGCGTGGCGCAGCCGGCCGCGTAGGCAGCCTGGAGCCCGCTGGCGGCGGCGTCCCCGTTCGCGTCGCGCCATTGCCCGTACCACTGCTCCAGTGAGCGCAGGACGGCCCTGAGCAAGGTCTCGCGGTCCGTGGAGACGGCTCCGGCGAGCGCCAGCGAGCCCGCGTGCGGGGTCGGCAGCTCGGCCTCGCGCAGCGACACGTTGAGGCCGATGCCGATGACCACGCCGTCCCCGGCCCGCTCGGCGAGGATGCCGCCGGTCTTGCGTTCCGTGCCGCCGATCGTCACAAGGAGGTCGTTGGGCCATTTCAGTGCCATGTCGACGCCGGCCGACTGCGCGAGGCCCGTGGCGGCCGCGACACCGGTCAGCAGCGGCAGCCATCCCCACCGTTCGGCGGGTACGCCGCCGGGGGTCAGGTGGACGGAGAGGAAGAGACCCGAGCGCGGCGGTGCCGTCCAGCTCCGGTCGAGCCGCCCGCGGCCCGCGGTCTGCTCCTCGGCGACCAGCACGACGCCCTCCGCCAGGCCGCCCGCGGCGGCCCGTGCCGCGAGGTCGGAGTTGGTGGATCCGGTCGCGTCCACGACGTCGAGCGAGGTCCACAGACCGTCGGGCCTCAGCAGCCCGCGGCGCAGCGCAGCGGCGTTCAGGGGCGGCCTGTCGAGGTCGGACCATCGGTTGTGCGGCGCATCGGGAGGTGTCATGCAACCCACATTAGGTGTGGCCAACGACGCACTGCCGAACCGTATCCGCGCCGATACGCTACGGGTCAGTAGCCAACACCAGCCGACGAGCAGGTAGCCGTCGAGCACGCATGGGTCCAGCACTTGTACTGGATGTTCCAGACGTCCCCGTGACCAGGCAGGGAGCCGCCACCCGATGTCCGAGCCGCAGAGCGACATCCACACCACCGCGGGCAAGATCGCGGACCTGCAGCACCGTATCGAAGAGGCCACACACGCAGGTTCCGCCCGTGCCGTCGAAAAGCAGCACGCAAAGGGCAAGTTGACCGCCCGCGAGCGGGTCGAGCTCCTCCTCGACGAAGGTTCGTTCGTGGAGCTCGACGAGTTCGCACGGCACCGGTCCACCAATTTCGGCATCGAGAAGAACCGCCCCTACGGGGACGGCGTCGTCACCGGTTACGGCACGGTCGACGGCCGTCCCGTCTGCGTGTACTCGCAGGACTTCACGATCTTCGGAGGCTCGCTCGGCGAGGTCTACGGCGAGAAGATCGTCAAGGTCATGGACTTCGCGATGAAGACCGGCTGCCCGGTCATCGGCATCAACGACGGGGGCGGTGCCCGCATCCAGGAGGGTGTGGCCGCGCTCGGGCTGTTCGCCGAGATCTTCCGCCGCAACGTGCACGCCTCGGGTGTCGTCCCGCAGATCTCCCTGATCGTCGGGCCGTGCGCGGGCGGCGCGGTCTACTCCCCCGCGATCACCGACTTCACGGTCATGGTCGACCAGACCTCGCACATGTTCATCACCGGGCCGGACGTCATCAAGACGGTCACCGGTGAGGACGTCGGCTTCGAGGAGCTGGGCGGCGCACGCACGCACAACACCACGTCCGGCGTGGCCCACCACATGGCGGGCGACGAGAAGGACGCCATCGAGTACGTCAAGTCCCTGCTGTCCTACCTCCCGTCGAACAACCTCTCCGAGGCGCCCGCCTTCCCGGAGGAGGCCGACCTGGGGACCACGGACGAGGACCGCGAACTCGACACCCTCATCCCGGACTCGGCGAACCAGCCGTACGACATGCACACGGCGATCGAGCACGTCCTCGACGACGGCGAGTTCCTGGAGACGCAGGCCCTGTTCGCGCCGAACATCATCACCGGCTTCGGGCGCGTCGAGGGCTACCCGGTCGGCATCGTCGCCAACCAGCCGATGCAGTTCGCCGGCTGCCTGGACATCGACGCGAGCGAGAAGGCCGCGCGCTTCGTCCGTACGTGTGACGCGTTCAACGTGCCGGTGCTGACCTTCGTCGACGTGCCCGGCTTCCTGCCCGGTGTCGACCAGGAGTACGGCGGGATCATCCGCCGCGGCGCCAAGCTGATCTACGCGTACGCGGAGGCGACCGTCCCGCTGATCACCGTGATCACGCGCAAGGCGTTCGGCGGCGCGTACGACGTCATGGGCTCCAAGCACCTGGGCGCCGACCTGAACCTGGCCTGGCCGACCGCACAGATCGCCGTGATGGGCGCGCAGGGCGCGGTGAACATCCTGCACCGGCGCACGATCGCCGCGGCCGATGACCAGGACGCCACCCGCGCCGCGCTGATGGCCGACTACGAGGACGCGCTCCTCAACCCGTACGTCGCGGCCGAGCGCGGTTACGTCGACGCCGTGATCATGCCGTCCGACACCCGGGCGCACCTCGTGAAGGGCCTGCGCCAGCTGCGTACGAAGCGAGAGTCGCTGCCGCCGAAGAAGCACGGCAACATCCCCCTCTAACCACGGGAGCCACCATGATCAAGGTCGTACGGGGCAATCCGACCCCGGAGGAGCTCGCCGCGGCCCTCGCCGTGGTCCGGGCGCGCGCGGCGGCGGTGGCCGCGGAGCCGTCAGGTGCTCCGCTGCCGCCCGAGCAGTGGTCGGACCCGGGCCGGATCGCCCGCCGGGGCGCCCTGCGGCCGGGGCCCCGCTCGTGGGCGCGGACGTACTGGCCCTCCTGAGTCGGGTCGTCGAGCGGCGCTTGAGTACGCGTACTCAGGCGCCGCAGCCGTGTCAGGAGCACCATCGGAACCATGCTGTGGTCCGACCCCGAGAACAAGCCGCCGAAGGAACTGCGCGACGCCCAGGAGATGATGCGCCGTGCGGGACTGCTGCTGGCGCTGGCCATGGTCGTGGCGATGTTCGTCCTGGGCACCCGTTGAGGTGACCGGGCGCGCCTACGATGGCGGGTATGACTGATCAGCGCCGACTCGTGCTCGCCTCCGCTTCCCCCGCCCGCCTCGGTCTCCTGCGCCAGGCGGGTTTCGCCCCCGAGGTGATCGTCAGCGGTGTGGACGAGACCGCGCTCACCGCTCAGTCCCCGGCTGAGCTGGCGCTCGTCCTGGCCGAGGCGAAGGCCACCGCTGTGGCCGCCCGCCCCGAGGCCGCGGGCGCGCTCGTCATCGGCTGCGACTCGGTGCTGGAGCTGGACGGCGAGGCGCTCGGCAAGCCCGCCGACAGCGAGGAGGCCATCGCCCGCTGGAAGTCCATGCGCGGCCGGTCGGGCATCCTGCAGACGGGGCACAGCGTCATCGACACCGCCACGGGCCGTACGGCGTCGGCGACCGCGTCCACCGTCGTCAGGTTCGGCGAGCCGACGGACGCCGAGGTGGCGGCCTACGTCGCTTCGGGTGAGCCGCTGCATGTCGCCGGGGCGTTCACCCTGGACGGCCGCTCGGCCCCGTTCGTCGATGCGATCGAGGGCAGCCACGGCAACGTCATCGGGCTCTCGCTGCCGCTGCTGCGCCGGCTGCTCGGCGAACTGGGCTTCTCCGTGACCGACTTGTGGGTCTGAGAGGCTCCGGCGTCACACCGGCGCCGGCGCCCCGTCCCCGGCGGCCTTCCCGGCCGCCGGGCCGGGCCGCTCGAACGCCACCAGGGTCAGCACGATCAGCGCCAGGACGACCATCAGGAACGCGAAGGCCGCCCAGCCGATCAGCCCCACCGCCAGGGCGCCCAGCACCCCGTGCACGACCGCGCACGCGATGAGGGAGATCCTGCCGAAGCGGCCCGGGGCCCGGTCGCGTATCGCGGCCAGCAGCGGTATCAGCCCGCAGGCCACCAGCAGGACCCCGGAGGCACCGCCCATCACCCACGTACCGGTGACCATGGCGTCCGGGTCCATCCCGGCCAGGGACATACTCTGGTTGTCCGCGACCGTCGCGAGGACGCCGTTGACGAGCACGATGCCCACGGCTTCCACGAACAGAACCATCGCGGTGACGAAGGCCACCGGTCTGCGCACCACTGCGCCACCCCCTGTTACCTGTAGTACGTGCTGTACAGCGCGGACCCTACTAACCGGTAATGCTTCGGACAAGAGGATGCGCACAGAGCACGCCGTCCCGTGGCCGAGGCAAAGATTCCCTCGGCCGTTCGTAGGGAGTCCACAAAGAAACGCCGCGCGCCGTTGACCGTCCGGACAGAGACTTGGGCCACACTTCGTGGCTACTGTGCGGTTCAGGAACCCGGCGTACCGTGGTGCGACAAGGGATTTCGCGACTCGAGCAAGCCTCGGATCACACTCCGTGTGGGCAAGTTCACTATTGGGGACGGGTCGTACGGCCGTGTCGGTAGTCCCTAAACTCAGCTTGTTCTCAAGGAGGGAGTCATCGTGCGCAAGGTGCTCATCGCCAATCGTGGCGAAATCGCTGTCCGCGTTGCTCGGGCTTGCCGGGATGCCGGAATCGGGAGCGTAGCCGTCTACGCCGATCCGGACCGGGATGCTCTGCATGTGCGCGCGGCCGACGAGGCGTTCGCTCTGGGCGGTGACACCCCGGCCGCCAGTTATCTGGACATGGCCAAGGTGCTGCAGGCCGCGAAGGATTCAGGGGCGGACGCGATCCACCCGGGTTACGGCTTCCTGTCGGAGAACGCGGAGTTCGCCCAGGCGGTGCTGGACGCGGGTCTGACATGGATCGGACCGCCGCCGCAGGCGATCCGGGACCTGGGCGACAAGGTCGCGGCCCGTCACATCGCGCAGCGCGCGGGAGCCCCGCTGGTGGCCGGTACGCCGGACCCGGTGAGCGGTTCCGCGGAGGTCGTGGAGTTCGCGGAGAAGAACGGCCTGCCGGTCGCGATCAAGGCGGCGTTCGGCGGTGGCGGGCGCGGGCTGAAGGTGGCCCGCACGCTGGAGGAGATCCCGGAGCTGTACGACTCGGCGGTCCGCGAGGCCGTCGCCGCGTTCGGGCGGGGCGAGTGCTTCGTCGAGCGCTACCTCGACAAGCCCCGGCACGTGGAGACGCAGTGCCTGGCCGACACCCACGGCAACGTCGTCGTGGTGTCCACCCGTGACTGCTCGCTCCAGCGCCGCCACCAGAAGCTGGTCGAGGAAGCGCCCGCGCCCTTCCTGTCCGAGGCGCAGAACGCGGAGCTGTACGCGGCGTCGAAGGCGATCCTGAAGGAAGCCGGCTACGTCGGTGCCGGCACCGTCGAGTTCCTCGTGGGCATGGACGGCACGATCTCCTTCCTGGAGGTCAACACCCGTCTCCAGGTCGAGCACCCGGTCACCGAGGAGGTCACCGGCCTCGACCTCGTGCGCGAGATGTTCCGTATCGCCGACGGTGAGGAGCTCGGCTACGGCGACCCGGCCGTGCGCGGGCACTCCTTCGAGTTCCGGATCAACGGCGAGGACCCGGGCCGCGGCTTCCTGCCGGCTCCCGGCACCGTCACCCTGTTCGCCCCGCCCACCGGTCCGGGTGTCCGCCTGGACGCCGGTGTCGAGAGCGGCAGCGTGATCGGCCCGGCGTGGGACTCGCTGCTGGCCAAGCTGATCGTGACCGGCGCGACCCGTGAGCAGGCGCTGCAGCGTGCCGGGCGTGCGCTGGCCGAGTTCACCGTCGAGGGCATGGCCACCGCCATCCCCTTCCACCGTGCGGTGGTGGCCGACCCGGCCTTCACCTCGGACCCCTTCCAGGTCCACACCCGGTGGATCGAGACGGAGTTCGTAAACGAGATCACGCCGTTCGCGGTCCCCGCGGACCAGGACGCCGACGAGGAGTCCGGGCGCGAGACCGTCGTCGTCGAGGTCGGCGGCAAGCGCCTGGAGGTCTCCCTGCCCTCCTCGCTCGGCATGAGCCTGGCGCGCACCGGCCTCGCGGCCGGCGCGAAGCCCAAGCGCCGCGCGGCCAAGAAGGCCGGCTCCGCCGCCTCCGGTGACACCCTCGCGTCCCCGATGCAGGGCACCATCGTGAAGATCGCCGTCGAAGAGGGCCAGGAGGTCAAGGAGGGCGACCTCATCGTCGTCCTCGAGGCCATGAAGATGGAGCAGCCCCTCAACGCGCACCGCGCGGGCACCGTGAAGGGCCTCGCGGCGGAGGTCGGCACGTCGGTGTCGTCCGGCGCGGTCATCTGCGAGATCAAGGACTGAGCACCCGCTCTTCCTGTCACTGGGGGCCCGGCAGCTTGCCGGGCCCCCAGTGGCATCCTTGGGACGCGGAGCGGACACCAGGAGGACAGGGCGATGGCGATGAGCACGGCACCGACACCGGCCCGGCCGATGCGCGCCGACGCGCGCCGCAACCACGACCGTCTGCTGAGCGAGGCCCGTGCGTCCTTCGCCGCGCAGGGCACGGATGCCTCGCTGGAGGACATCGCCCGGAAGGCGGGCGTCGGCATCGGCACGCTCTACCGGCACTTCCCGAACCGCCAGGCCCTCATGAACGCGGTGTTCCAGGAGGCGCTGACCGCTCTGCTCGACCGCTCCCGCGAGCTGGCGCACGCCGATCAGCCGTGCACCGCGCTGGTCGAGTGGCTGGGCGCGATCATCACTCACGCGGGTGAATACCGCGGCCTGGCACAGGCGCTCATGTCGGCGTCCGGGGACGAGACCTCAGCCCTGACGTCCTGTCACGTGCCGTTGCGTCAGGCGGGCGCGCAACTGCTCGCGCGGGCCCAGACGAGTGGCTCGGTGCGGGCCGACGTGTCGATCGACGACCTGCTGCAGCTGACGAACGCGATCGCGCTCGCCGCGGAGCGGACGCCGGCGGATCCGGCCCTCGCCGACCGCCTGCTGCGGCTGACGCTCCGCGGGCTGAAGGCCGACCCGGCCGAAGTCCCGCAGCCGTCGCCTCCGGCCTGCGGCTGAAGCATCGCGCAGCCGGGGCGTCATCCCGCGGCTGAGGGCGCCTTGCCTGCCGGCGCCCCGCGCCCCGCCTACCGGCGCCGCATGTCCGCGACCCGGCCCACCGGTCCCTCCGCGAGCGCGGCCGCGCTCCGCAGCTGCGGCCCGAGCCCTCCCGGGCCCCCGTGGCCACCCTGGGTGCGCCGCTGGCCCGGCAGCGGCATGTCCTGCCGCTGCTGCTGCCGTCCCGGCGGCAGGGGGTCACCACCGGCCGGAGACCCCGCATCGGGCCCCGCCACCGTGATCTCCACGCCCTGATCGGCCAGGGCCTGCAGCTCGGTGGCCGCACGCTCGTCGTGGACCGGTGGCTCGTCCGTCACCAGACGGGTGATCAGCTCCGTGGGCACCGTCTGGAACATGGTGTCGGAGCCGAGCTTGGTGTGGTCCGCGAGGACCACCACCTCGGCAGCGGCCTGCACCAGGGCCCGGTCCACGCTCGCCGAGAGCATGTTGGACGTGGACAGCCCGCGCTCCGCGGTCAGACCGCTCCCGGAGAGGAAGGCCCGGCTCACCCTCAGCCCCTGGAGGGACTGCTCGGCACCGCTGCCGACGAGCGCGTAGTTGCTCCCCCGCAGGGTGCCGCCGGTCATCACCACTTCCACCCGGTTGGCATGGGCCAACGCCTGGGCGACCAGCAGCGAGTTGGTGACCACGGTCAGGCCGGGCACCCGCGCGAGCCGGCGGGCCAGCTCCTGCGTGGTCGTACCGGCGCCGACCACGATGGCCTCGCCCTCGCCGACCAGTCCGGCGGCCAGGTCGGCGATGGCCGTCTTCTCCGCGGTGGAGAGATGGGATTTCTGCGGAAAGCCGGACTCCCGCGTAAAACCGCCCGGCAAGACCGCACCGCCGTGCCGGCGGTCGAGGAGTCCTTCTGCCTCCAGTGCCCGCACGTCCCGCCGTACGGTCACTTCGGAGGTCTGGACGACGCGGGCGAGCTCACGGAGCGATACCGCACCGTTGGCGCGCACCATTTCGAGGATCAATTGACGACGTTCTGCAGCGAACACGAAACTGACAGTAACCTGGCCGTAGGTGGGTTTTCAGCAGTTTGCGCCGAATAACAGAAGTTGTACACAGGCGGGGCCCCCTGGTGGTATAGGGGGCCCCGCCGTCGGTACGAGCAGTCCGTGCTACGCCTCGCCCGTGCTCTTACGGGTGTGCAACTGCCGGGCCACCTCGGCGATCGAGCCGGACAGGGACGGGTACACGGTGAACGCGTTGGCGATCTGTTCGACCGTCAGGTTGTTGTCGACGGCGATCGAGATCGGGTGGATCAGCTCACTGGCCCTCGGTGCGACGACGCAGCCGCCGACCACGATGCCGGTGCCGGGCCGGCAGAAGATCTTGACGAAGCCGTCCCGGATGCCCTGCATCTTGGCGCGCGGGTTGCGCAGCAACGGCAGCTTCACGACACGGGCGTCGATCTTGCCGGAGTCGACGTCGGCCTGGCTGTAACCGACGGTGGCGATCTCGGGGTCGGTGAAGACGTTCGCGGAGACCGTCTTCAGGTTGAGCGGCGTCACCGCGTCGCCGAGGAAGTGGTACATCGCGATCCGGCCCTGCATCGCCGCGACCGAGGCCAGGGCGAAGATCCCGGTGACGTCACCGGCCGCGTAGACGCCGGGGGCGCTGGTGCGGGAGACCCGGTCGGTCCGGATGTGCCCGGACTCCTTGAGCAGCACCCCGGACTCCTCGAGCCCCATGCCCGCGGTGTTCGGGATCGCGCCGACCGCCATCAGGCAGTGCGTGCCGGAGATGACGCGGCCGTCGGCCAGCGTGACCTCGACGCGGTCGCCGACGCGCTTGGCGGACTGGGCGCGGGAGCGGGCCATGACGTTCATGCCGCGGCGCCGGAAGACGTCCTCCAGGACGGCGGCGGCGTCGGGGTCCTCGCCCGGGAGCACCCGGTCGCGCGAGGAGACGAGCGTCACCCGCGAGCCGAGCGCCTGGTAGGCACCGGCGAACTCGGCTCCGGTGACGCCCGAGCCGACCACGATGAGCTCCTCGGGGAGCTCGTCCAGGTCGTAGACCTGCGTCCAGTTCAGGATGCGCTCGCCGTCGGGCAGGGCGTCCGGGATCTCCCGGGGGTGGCCGCCGGTCGCGATCAGTACCGCGTCGGCGGTGAGCCGCTCCTCGGTGCCGTCGGCGGCGGTCACCACGACCTGGCGGGACCCGTCGGCGGCCTGGAGGCCGTCCAGCCGGCCGCGGCCGCGCATGACCCTGGCACCCGCGCGGGTGACGGAGGCGGTGATGTCGTGGGACTGGGCGAGCGCGAGGCGCTTGACCCGCCGGTTGACCTTGCCGAGGTCCACACCGACCACCCGGGCGGCCTGCTCTATATGCGGGGTGTCGTCGGCGACGATGATGCCGAGCTCCTCGTAGGAGGAGTCGAAGGTGGTCATCACCTCGGCCGTCGCGATCAGGGTCTTGGAGGGCACGCAGTCGGTGAGGACGGACGCGCCGCCGAGTCCGTCGCAGTCGACGACGGTCACCTCGGCTCCCAGCTGGGCGCCGACCAGTGCCGCCTCGTAGCCGCCGGGGCCGCCGCCGATGATCACGATCCGGGTCACGAAAAGTCCGCCTCGCGTGGTGTCATCCCACGGCCGTCTGCCGCCCCGGCCGGGGGTCCGGGGGGCCGCCCCGGCGTATGCAGTACGTAATTCATTGTCCCGCACGCGCCAAGCGGCTTCGCCCCGGGGCCCTCCATACGGGAACGCGCCCGGCCCGGGCACGGTCTCCCGCCCCCTCGTACCCGCTTCGACCGGGGGTCTTCGCCTCCGGATCCGGCGCGCTCCCCGCCACCTCCCGTACCCTCGAACCCATGTCGCTCTACGCCGCGTACGCCGGCAACCTCGACGCGAGGCTGATGACGCGCCGCGCACCGCACTCCCCGCTGCGCAGCACGGGCTGGCTCAACGGCTGGCGGCTGACGTTCGGCGGCGAGCAGATGGGCTGGGAGGGCGCACTCGCCACGGTGGTGGAGGCCCCGCGCTCTCAGGTCTTCGTGGCGCTGTACGACCTGGCTCCGATGGACGAGGACTCCATGGACCGCTGGGAGGGTGTCGGCCTCGACATCTACCGGCGGATGCGGGTGCGCGTTCACACGCTGGACGGCGAGGAGCCGGCCTGGATGTACGTCCTCAACGGCTACGAGGGCGGGCTGCCCTCGGCGCGCTACCTGGGCGAGGTGGCGGACGCCGCCGAGTCCGCGGGCGCACCGCACGACTACGTGATGAACCTCCGCAAGCACCCCTGCTGAGCCCGGCCTCCGCCCCGCTTCTGTACGAACGTACGAAGAGGACCGGCCAGACTCTGCGCAGACAGATCTACGCGCGTAGGGAATGAGCGGTTACCCTCATCCGCGTGAACGCATCTGTTATTCCGGACCACATCCAGGGCGACCCTCTCGCCGCCGCCGCCGACGCCGCTGCCCGCCTGCGCGAGCTGACCGGCGTCGAGACCCACGACGTCGCCCTCGTGATGGGCTCCGGGTGGGCCCCCGCCGGCGATGCGCTCGGCATCCCGGAGGCCGAGTTCCCGGTCACCGCACTGCCCGGATTCCCGGCCCCCGCGGTGGAGGGCCACGGCGGCACGATCCGCTCGTACAGCATCGGCGGGAAGCGCGTCCTGGTCTTCCTGGGCCGCACGCACTACTACGAGGGCCGCGGCGTGGCCGCCGTCGCCCATGGCGTGCGCACGGCCGTCGCGGCGGGCTGCGGGACCGTCGTCCTGACGAACGGCTGCGGAGGCCTGCGCAAGGGCATGCGCCCCGGCCAGCCGGTCCTCATCAGCGACCACCTCAACCTCACGGCCGCGTCGCCGATCATCGGCGCCAACTTCGTCGACCTGACGGACCTGTACTCGCCGCGGCTGCGCGCGCTGTGCAAGGAGATCGACGAGACGCTCGAAGAGGGCGTCTACGTGCAGTTCCCCGGCCCGCACTACGAGACGCCGGCCGAGATCAACATGGTCCGCGTCATGGGCGGCGACCTCGTCGGCATGTCGACGGTCCTGGAGGCCATCGCGGCGCGTGAGGCGGGTGCGGAGGTGCTGGGCATCTCCCTGGTCACGAACCTCGCCGCGGGCCTGAGCGGCGAACCCCTCAACCACGAGGAGGTCCTCCAGGCCGGCCGCGACTCCGCGACCCGCATGGGCGCGCTGCTGGCCCGGGTGCTGGACCGGATCTGAGCCGGCTGATCCACCCCCCGCCGGCGTTCGAGGCCCGCGAATCCGGCCCCGCCGGCGTTCGAGGCGCGGGAGGCCGGGGCGGAGCCCCGGTTTCGGGTAAGGGCGGGTAGGGGAACAGCCCCGCGCAGCGGCCCGCCCCGCCCCCATCACACATGCGTACCCGCAGAAAGGCGGACACCGTGCAGCAGGACGACCTCATCACGCGGGCCAGGACCTGGCTCGCCGAGGACCCGGACCCCGAGACCCGCGCGGAGCTCGCCGAGCTCATCGACGCCGGGGACCTCGCCGCGCTGGGGGACCGCTTCGCCGGCACGCTCCAGTTCGGCACGGCCGGCCTGCGCGGCGAGATCGGCGCCGGCCCGATGCGGATGAACCGCTCCGTCGTCATCCGCGCCGCCGCCGGGCTGGCCGCGTACCTGAAGGCGCAGGGCAGCACGGGCGGACTCGTCGTCATCGGCTACGACGCCCGCTACAAGTCGGCGGACTTCGCCCGCGACACCGCCGCCGTGATGACCGGAGCCGGTCTGCGCGCGGCCGTACTCCCCCGCCCGCTGCCCACACCCGTCCTCGCGTACGCCATACGGCACCTCGGGGCGGTCGCCGGCGTGGAGGTCACGGCCAGCCACAACCCACCGCGTGACAACGGCTACAAGGTCTATCTCGGCGACGGCTCGCAGATCGTCTCCCCGGCCGATGTGGAGATCGCCACCGAGATCGCGGCGGCCGGCCCCCTCGACGGCGTACCCCGCCCGGAGTCGGGCTGGGAGATCCTCGGCGACGAGGTCCTGGACGCCTACCTCGACCGTACGGACGCCGTCCTGAGCCCCGCCTCGCCCCGCACCGCGCGCACGGTCTACACGGCCATGCACGGCGTCGGCACCTCCGTGCTGACGGCCGCCTTCGCCCGGGCGGGCTTCCCCGAGCCCGTGCTCGTGGCCGAGCAGGCGGAGCCCGACCCGGCGTTCCCCACCGTCGCCTTCCCCAACCCGGAAGAGCCCGGCGCCATGGATCTCGCGTTCGCGACCGCGCGCCGGGCCGCCCCGGACCTCGTCATCGCCAACGACCCGGACGCCGACCGCTGCGCCGTCGCCGTGCCCGACCCGTCGGCCGGGGGCGGCTGGCGGATGCTGAGCGGCGACGAGGTCGGCGCACTGCTCGCCGCCCACCTGGTGGACCGGGGCGTCACGGGCGTGTTCGCCGAGTCGATCGTGTCCTCGTCGCTGCTGGGCCGTATCGCCCGGAAGGCGGGGCTGGGCTACGAGGAGACATTGACGGGCTTCAAGTGGATCGCCCGTGTCGACGGCCTGCGCTACGGCTACGAGGAGGCGCTGGGCTACTGCGTGGACCCGGAAGGCGTCCGCGACAAGGACGGCATCACGGCCGCCCTGCTGATCGCCGAACTCGCCTCCGCGCTCAAGGAGAAGGGCCGCACCCTCCTCGACCTGCTCGACGACCTCGCGCTGGATCACGGACTGCACGCCACGGCCCAGCTGTCGGTCCGGGTGGAGGACCTCACGGTCATCGCGAACGCCATGCGGCGCCTGCGCGAGACTCCCCCGACCGCCCTCGCGGGCCTCCCGGTCACCTCGGCCGAGGACCTCGCGCTGGGCACGGACGCGCTGCCGCCCACCGACGGCCTGCGCTACCACCTGACGGGCGCCCGGGTCATCGTCCGCCCGAGCGGCACCGAGCCGAAGCTGAAGTGCTACCTGGAGGTCGTGGTCCCGGTCGGCTCGGCGGACGAGCTGCCCGGAGCCCGGGCGAAGGGCGCGGAACTGCTGGCGGGCATCAAGCGCGACCTGGCGGCGGCCGCGGGGATCTGACGCCGCATGCGGTGCGGCCCCTGCCGGGTCCGCTCGCGCCGCCGGACCGGCTGCCGGCTTCCCCTCACAAGCGGGCCGCTCCGGCGGTGAACTCGGGGGTCGCCACGCCGTGATGCCCAGGTGCGGGCATCACCCGCGCGGTCCGTTCACGGAGCCGGGCGGTGATACAGGCGGCCGGGGACGCGGGCGCCGGCCGAGGTACGGGCGTGGCACAGCGGTGCGGTCCGCTCAGTCCAGCAGCACCCAGCGGACCACGGCCACCACCGTCATCGCCGCCGGCGGGACGAACCACCAGGGCGCCATCACACGGCGTACCGAGGACGCGGCGGTGATCAGCAGGGCGACGGCGCTGAGCACGATGGTCAGCAGGCAGGCCAGTTCGATCCCCATCAGGGCGCCTTCGTCCCAGGGGCCCGAAGGGCGGATCACGAGTGCCCCGTAGCAGCAGTACCCCGCCAGCAGGTGCAGGATCGCCAGCGGTACGCCCAGGACGAGGCGCAGGCAGCCCCGATCGTCGGCCGCGGCCCCGGCCATGCCGCCGCCGCCCGGCCGGTCCATCAGCGGATCGCGAGCAGCACCACGAGCAGCACCGCGCCGACGGCGGCCGGGGCGATCACCTCGTACGCCCAGCGCACCGACGCGGTGATCGTGGGCGTGGCCTTCTCCGGGCCGGCGGTGGCGTGCTCCGCGAGCTCGCGGAGGTCGGCCACCGTCTGGTCCGCCGAGGCCATGCGGGCCTGGGTGTCGCGGACGTCGGCGTGCACGGACGTCCGGCCGTGCGGGTCGTCGTGGGCCTTCCGGCCGGCGGTCCTGGCGGCGCGCTTGCGCTCGCGCAGGGAGACGGGGACCGCCCACAGCTGGTACTTGGTGCCGCTGTGGGTGTGGATCTCCGTCGAATACTTGGCGCGTACGGCCGCGACGTCCGACCAGGGCAGCACGATCATGCGGAACGGGTTGCGGATCCGGATCCGCTGCGCGTCGGCGAACACGGCGGGCCGCAGTGTGAACGCCACGATCAGCGGGATCGCCGTCAGCATCACGGCGAGAGCCAGCCACGGCGTCCACCCCGAGCCCCGGACCACCGCGTCGACGCCGAGCCAGACCAGCAGCAGGAGCAGCAGCGCGCCACTGACCAGCCCGGCGCCCGACCGGTAGGTCCGGTCGGCGTAGGCGGGCTCGGAGGAGGGTGTGGGGCTCGTCATGGTCCCGATTCTGCCTGAAGCGGCGCCGGGGGTGCGGCCGGGCCTCACCGGGGGTGCGGAAGGACCGAAAAGGGGATGGGCCCTGTACAGGTCGCTACGCGCGTAGATATGCTCATGTGGTGACCATGCCCACCACTGCTCCTGCATTCGCCGACGCGACGGCGTCCGACAGTGCGCTGCGCCGCTTCCTGCACGGGCTGCCCGGCGTCGACACCGTCGGTCTCGAAGCGCGCGCCGCCTCTCTAGGGACCCGATCGATCAAGACGACCGCCAAGGCGTACGCCATCGATCTCGCCATCTCGATGATCGACCTGACGACGCTGGAAGGCGCGGACACCCCGGGCAAGGTCCGGGCGCTCGCAGCCAAGGCCGTCCACCCCGACCCGACCGACCGTACGACCCCGCGCACCGCCGCGGTCTGCGTCTACCCCGACATGGCGGCGACCGCCGCCGCCGCGCTGGTGGGTTCCGGGGTGAAGGTTGCGTCCGTCGCGACGGCCTTCCCCGCCGGACGCGCCGCGCTGGACGTCAAGCTCGCGGACGTCCGCGACGCCGTGGCGGCCGGGGCCGACGAGATCGACATGGTGATCGACCGCGGGGCCTTCCTCTCGGGCCGTTACCTGAAGGTGTACGAGGAGATCGTGGCCGTGAAGGCCGAGTGCGGCTCCGCGCGCCTCAAGGTGATCTTCGAGACCGGCGAGCTGTCCACCTACGACAACATCCGGCGGGCCTCCTGGCTCGGGATGCTGGCAGGCGCGGACTTCATCAAGACCTCGACCGGCAAGGTCGGCACGAACGCGACGCCGGCGAACACCCTGCTGATGCTGGAGGCCGTACGCGACTTCCGGGAGCAGACGGGCGTACAGATCGGCGTGAAGCCCGCCGGCGGCATCCGCACCACCAAGGACGCGATCAAGTTCCTCGTCCTGGTGAACGAGACGGTGGGTGAGGACTGGCTGGACAACCACTGGTTCCGCTTCGGCGCCTCCAGCCTGCTGAACGACCTGCTGATGCAGCGCCAGAAGCTCAGCACCGGCCGTTACTCCGGCCCCGATTACGTGACGGTGGACTGATACGCCATGGCATCTGCATTCGACTACGCACCGGCTCCGGAGTCCCGCTCCGTCGTCGACATCGCGCCCTCGTACGGCCTGTTCATCGACGGCGAGTTCACCGAGGCCGCCGACGGCAAGGTCTTCAAGACGGTGAGCCCCTCCACCGAGGAGGTTCTCTCCGAGGTCGCGCGGGCGGGCACCGAGGACGTGGACCGGGCCGTGAAGGCGGCACGCAAGGCGTTCGGGACATGGTCGGCGCTGCCCGGCTCCGAGCGTGCCAAGTACCTCTTCCGGATCGCCCGGATCATCCAGGAGCGCTCGCGCGAGCTGGCCGTCCTGGAGACCCTGGACAACGGCAAGCCGATCCGGGAGACCCGCGACGCGGACCTCCCGCTGGTCGCCGCGCACTTCTTCTACTACGCGGGCTGGGCCGACAAGCTGGACCACGCGGGGTACGGCGCGAACCCGCGTCCGCTCGGTGTGGCCGGCCAGGTCATCCCGTGGAACTTCCCGCTGCTGATGCTGGCCTGGAAGATCGCCCCGGCGCTCGCCACCGGCAACACGGTGGTGCTGAAGCCGGCGGAGACGACTCCGCTGTCCGCACTGTTCTTCGCCGACATCTGCCGCCAGGCGGGCCTGCCCAAGGGTGTCGTCAACATCCTGACCGGGTACGGCGACGCGGGCGAGGCGCTCGTCTCGCACCCCGACGTGAACAAGGTCGCCTTCACCGGCTCCACCGCCGTCGGCAAGGCCATCGCCCGGCAGATCGCCGGTACGGACAAGAAGGCCACGCTCGAACTGGGCGGCAAGGGCGCCAACATCGTCTTCGACGACGCGCCGGTCGACCAGGCCGTCGAGGGCATCGTCACCGGGATCTTCTTCAACCAGGGCCAGGTCTGCTGCGCGGGCTCGCGGCTCCTCGTACAGGAGTCCGTCCACGACGAGGTGCTGCACGCGCTCAAGCGCAGGCTGTCCACGCTCCGGCTCGGCGACCCGCTGGACAAGAACACCGACATCGGCGCGATCAACTCCGCGGAGCAGCTCGCCCGGATCAGCGCGCTCGTCGAGACCGGTGAGGCGGAAGGCGCCGAACGGTGGTCCGCACCGTGCGAACTGCCGTCCGCCGGATACTGGTTCGCACCGACCCTCTTCACCGGTGTCACGCAGGCCCACACAGTCGCCCGCGACGAGATCTTCGGCCCCGTGCTGTCGGTGCTGACCTTCCGTACACCGGACGAGGCCGTCGCCAAGGCCAACAACACCCAGTACGGCCTCTCCGCGGGCATCTGGACGGAGAAGGGCTCCCGCATCCTCGCGGTGGCGAACAAGCTCCGCGCCGGTGTGGTGTGGGCCAACACGTTCAACAAGTTCGACCCGACGTCGCCGTTCGGCGGATACAAGGAGTCGGGCTTCGGCCGCGAGGGCGGCCGTCACGGTCTGGAGGCCTACCTCGATGTCTGACGGGCGACTCAGCGTCTTCAAGACCTACAAGCTGTACGTCGGGGGCAAGTTCCCCCGCTCCGAGAGCGGCCGGGTGTACGAGGTGACCGACTCCAAGGGCAAGTGGCTGGCGAACGCGCCGCAGTCCTCCCGCAAGGACGCGCGTGACGCGGTCGTGGCCTCCCGCAAGGCCTTCGGCGGCTGGTCGGGAGCGACCGCGTACAACCGCGGCCAGATCCTCTACCGCGTCGCCGAGATGCTGGAGGGCCGCCGGGAGCAGTTCGCGCGCGAGGTGGCGGACGCCGAGGGGCTGTCCAAGTCCAAGGCGGCGGCGGTCGTCGACGCGGCGGTCGACCGCTGGGTCTGGTACGCGGGCTGGACGGACAAGATCGGCCAGGTCGTGGGCGGGGCGAACCCGGTCGCGGGGCCCTTCTTCAACCTGTCCACCCCTGAGCCGACGGGTGTCGTCGCGGTCCTGGCCCCCCAGGACTCGTCTTTCCTGGGCCTGGTGTCCGTGATCGCCCCGGTGATCGCCACGGGCAACACCGCGATCGTCATCGCCTCGGCCCGCGCGCCGCTGCCCGCGCTCTCGCTGGGCGAGGTGCTGGCCACGTCGGACCTGCCGGGCGGTGTGGTGAACATCCTGTCGGGGAAGACGGCCGAGCTGGCCGCGCCCCTGGCGTCCCACCAGGACGTCAACGCGATCGACCTCACGGGGGCCGACGCCGGCCTGGCGAAGGAGCTGGAGATCGCGGCGGCGGACAACCTGAAGCGCACCCTCCGTCCACAGGCTGTGGACACGGGCGACTGGTCCGCCGATCCCGGCACCCGGCGCCTGACGGCCTTCCTGGAGACCAAGACGGTCTGGCACCCGACCGGTGCGCTGGGCGCCTCCGGCTCCTCGTACTGACGACCGGCCACCGGACACGCCGTGGGGCCGCCTGCCGGGCGGCCCCACACGCGTGCGTACGGCGGATCAGCCGGTGATCAGACCGGTCGCCTCTCCGACGACGGGCAGATCACTGAGCGCGGCACCGCTGGTCAGCGGGTCGGTGACCACAGCCGTGGTCACGGGCTTGAAGTCGGCGATCTGGGTCCCCACCGCGTTGTCCAGGGGGTCCACGCCCGTCCCTGCCAGCGGGTCGAGCTGAAGGTCGGTGACGGGCTTGACGGCCCCGGCGAGCCCGTAGCCGAGCGCGCTGGTCAGTGCGGGCGCCGCGGCTTCGCCGACCGCCCCCAGGGTGCTGTCCGCGGTGTCCGAGCCGGTCGCGGGCGGAGCGGGCAGCGGCGCGGCCTGGGCCGCCGCGCCTCCCGCTCCGATGGCCGCACCCAGCGCGGAGAGGGTCAGACCGGCGCGCAGCAGGGCGCGCTTCCGGGGCTTGGACAGTGCATGACGTGCCATTGTTTTTCCCACCTGATCGGGATGTGTCGGGTAATCATCCGTGTGCGCAGAGTAGTTGAGGTGTGATGCTCGATACCAACAGGACCTCCCGGGCATCCCCTGCGCGGGTCAATGCCTCACACTTCTGTTCTGTGAGTTCCCAACCGATCCCCACGCGCGTCGTGCTGCTCGCCGGTCCGTCCGGCTCCGGCAAGTCCTCCCTCGCGGCCCGCAGCGGTCTCCCGGTGCTGCGCCTGGACGACTTCTACAAGGAGAGAAACGATCCGACACTGCCTCTGGTCACCGGCAGCGCGGACATCGACTGGGACTCCGCCCTGTCCTGGGACGCGGACGGCGCTGTCGCGGCCATAGCGGAGCTGTGCCGGACGGGGCGTACGACCGTTCCCCTGTACGACATCGCCACGAGCTCGCGGACCGGCCGCGAGGCGCTCGACATCGAACGCACGCCCCTCTTCATCGCCGAGGGCATCTTCGCTGCGGACATCGTGGAGCGCTGTCAGGAGCTGGGCCTGCTCGCGGACGCGCTGTGCCTGCGCGGCCGGCCGTCGACGACGTTCCGCCGGCGGCTGCTGCGGGACCTGCGGGAGGGCCGGAAGTCGGTCCCGTTCCTGCTGCGGCGCGGATGGCGGCTGATGCGGGCGGAGCGGGGCATCGTGGCCCGCCACACGGCACTGGGCGCGTATCCCTGCGGTAGGAACGAGGCCCTGGGCCGGCTGGCGGCCGCGGCGGCGGGGCGCTGCCGCGCACCTCGGAGCCAGGTGCCGAACTAGCGTTCCGCCTGCGTGAACCGCGCCGGCCCGAGCACGGCGAAAAGCTGCAGCTTCTCGTAGCCATCCGTCCGCGGCTGAGCCGTGAGTACGAGCAGGGTCCGGGACCGGTCCTCGGTGAACAGCGCCTGGCAGTCCAGTTCGATCGGGCCGAGTTCCGGGTGGATGCGCGTCTTGTGGTCCTCGAACCGCTGCGCGACCTCGTGCCGGGCGAAGGCAACGCGGCGGGGGCGGACAGGACCCCCCGGCCTGTCCGCCCCCGCTGCGCACCAC